>JALZWC010001016.1 GCA_023300255.1 Saprospiraceae bacterium
ACGGTTCTTTTTTTAGGGTTTCTTAGAAGGAAAAAGGACAGTATAAAATGTTTAATTTATTATTTTATACTGCCTTAGTGTAAACTGCTTTGATAAACTTGTCAAAAATTGAACTAAAAAAAATGTTAGCAATCAATTATAAATTTATACAAGTATGCTTTTTAGGATTACTCCTATCTCTAGCTGCTTGTGATCCTGATATCGATGACGATATTCGGATTCCATCATTACCAGAAGCACCAACTATTTCTATAGAAGTATCTCCCGATGATCCTAATACAATAATTATTAAAGATCTATCAGATGGATTTTTTGCAAGAGTATGGGAATTACCTGGTGGAACACCTGATTTTTCCACCTTATCAATTGATACCATCGTTTACAGAAAAGCAGGTGTCTTTCCTATTACGTTACATGCAGCCAAAGAAGGCGGCGGTGGAACATCCATTGCGAATGAAATCATTGATATTAAAGAAGATGCCATCTTAGCTTGTTCAGAAGAAATTGTTTCCCTAACAGGTGGTTGTGATAATTTACTAGGAAAATGTTGGACTTTTTCACAAGTAGCGGGCGCCGTATCTGTCGGTCCTGACCCTGGAAGCAATGAATGGTTTTCTTCTAGAGAAAGTGGCTTAGAGCCTGCGCAATATGACGATTCCTTTTGCTTTACTTTCGATGGCTCTTCTTTTCTATATCGCAATAGCGGTCAAACTATTGATCCTTTCAATGGCTTCGCTCCTGTCGACTTTACCCCCCCAACAGATCTGACTTATTTTATCGAAGCGAAGGGAGGTCTTAATGGAGAATCGCGCCTTATTTTACCAGAAGGTGCATTTATGGGGGTTTGGGATTCCGGACCACTTTATGATATTATCCTTTTAACAGAAGATGAATTAATTGTACGTAGTCAAATTCTAAATTCAGAGGGCTGGTTTGATCTCTATTTTGTTGCTCGATAGGATCTCCTTTAAACGAGATAATTCACGATTGCAAGTGTGCCTAGATGTACGTTCTTTTTTCATCGAAAAAAAAGAACCAAAAATTCTAGACCAAAAAAACTGGCAAGCCCATCCATAAACGGTTCGGAATTGACTTTCCTCATGGTCAAACAGTTTTTGGTCTAGCTATCCCGCTTAAATGTTGACTATTTTATGTTGACAATTAGTCATTAACAGTATTAGTTTTTCATATAGTATAATTTTCTACTGTATACATTTAGAACAAAAAAGTGCACAGTAGCAAGAAATATAATTCATATAAAGAGAAGAAATATGAAAAAAGAAATCATCTTAATAATTGCTATCGCAGGCTTATTCCTGCAATGTAAGCAAACAAAAAAGGTAATTCCCTCAAAAGAGAAATTACAGTTAGTTTGGGCAGATGAGTTTGATCAAGACGGCTTGCCAAATCTAAATAATTGGAGTTATGATATTGGAACTGCTTGCAATCAACCCGCAGGTTGCGGATGGGGAAATAATGAATTACAATATTACACACAAAACCGTCCAGAAAATGCTAAAGTACGCGATGGGAAACTCATCATTACTGCGATAAAAGAATCTTATAAAGAAGATAGATCCTATACCTCCGCAAGGCTAGTTTCTAAGAACAAAGGAGATTGGAAATATGGTAAAATAGAGATTCGTGCAAAATTACCTGCTGGTAAAGGTACTTGGCCTGCCATTTGGATGTTGTCCACAGATTGGTCCTATGGCGGTTGGCCAGAAAGTGGTGAAATTGATATTATGGAGCATGTGGGTTATGAACCTGATAGCATTTATGGTACGATACATACCAAAGCTTACAATCATTTGAACGGTACCCAAAAAGGAGGTGTATTATATACGCCTAAAAGTGAACAACAATTTCAGACCTATATTTTAGATTGGAAGGAAGATCAAATGGATTGGTATATAGATGGTGAAAAATACTTTACTTTTAAAAATGATAACACCGATTCTAAGGCATGGCCTTTCGATCAGAAATTCCATATGATTCTAAATCTTGCGGTCGGTGGAAATTGGGGCGGTAGACATGGCATTGATGAATCCATTTGGCCACAACAAATGGAGGTCGATTATGTTAGGATATATCAAGATCAAACGATTGCTGATTAAGTAGTCTTTCCCTTCGGGAAGTAAAAATTGAACGCAGAGACGCAGAGATGCAGAGTTAGACTTGGCACAAGTTATAAATTTAATAAGTTTTCCCAACGGGAATAAAACCTATCTGACTCTGCATCTCCGCGTCTCCGCGTTCAATAACACATTCTGGAGGAATGAAAAATCTAATTGATATATTTTTCCCTTCGGGAAATAAAAATTTGAACGCAGAGACGCAGAGGTGCAGAGTTATACTTGGCACAAGTTATGAATTTAATAAGTTTTCCCAACGGGAATAAAACATATCTGACTCTGCATCTCCTCGTCTCCACGTTCAATAACACATTCTGGAGGAATGAAAAATCTAATTGATATATTTTTCCCTTCGGGAAATAAAAATTTGAACGCAGAGACGCAGAGGTGCAGAGT
>JALZWC010001017.1 GCA_023300255.1 Saprospiraceae bacterium
TAAGTTGAGCCAGAATGCGCCGATATTTTTTCTTGTAAGGAAAGCTGAAAAATTAAGCATAGTCTGCACTACGGTTCATTTTTCAGGTTTTCTTAGAAGGAACCTGCCTGCCAAGGCACGCAGGCAGGAAAGGGCAAGTATAATGGCTCAAATTATTTTGTTCTTTTCACTAAGGCAATTTAAAATAATAAATTAAACATTTAATGCTGCCCTGCAAGCCCATCCGCTTTGCGGTTCACTTGCTTTGCAAGTTCATCTTCTAAGAAATCCTAAAAAAAGAACCGTAGCCCAGCTATGCTTAGTTTTTTAGACTTCCTTAGAAGAAAAAATGACTAGCCTAAAACGTCCAATTTATTAATTTAAATTGCCTTATTCTAATAAAGAAGTTGTTTAAAGAATAACGAAATTTCGTCCACTACAAACGAAAACTATCTCTATTCTCTACTCTCGCTTCTCTATTCTTTCAAATACCACACCTATTCACATGCAACACAAGTACCTACTACTCATCGCATTACTATGCGTTCCATTCTTTCTACAGAGCCAATCCTTAAGTTCTTCCATTATCGCAAAAGGAGGAATATCTATTGGAGGGCCATTAGCCTTTTCAAACATTCCATCGGAGGCAACGGGGCAAGCTGGGCTAGGTCCTAATTTAAGTCTCCATTGGAGAGAACAATTTCATTCTAACTTTTCTATTTCAATTGGTATTGGTTATAGCGAAAAAGGAGCAACGTTTACCAGTCCTGTAAGTGGAAAATATGATGCTGCCAGAGGAATTTTAGGGGAAGAATTTCCGATTCCTCTAAGAATAGGTTATACAGGAATAGTAGATGGTATTATAGAAAATAGATATTTAGATTTTCCGATTATTGCTAGTTATCACTTGAAGCAATGGCGATTCGGAGTAGGCTATCAATATTCTAAATTATTGAGTGGTAGTTTAACTGGACTAGTAGATGTCAAGGCCCTATTATTAACCTTTAGAGATCAAGTATTTGATGAGTCTGATATTATCAAGAGTAGAGAAAATGTAGGGATTGTTAGTATTGGCAGGCAACTCTCTAATCGGTTGAGTATCTCGCTTGATGCGACGATGAGTTTTGATAAATTAATGAGTAAAGTGGAGGATGGAATTATTAATCCAAGAAATACCTATGTCCATTTATTGGTGGGCTTTACTTTGTTTGATGTACAACGGGATAGCCGATATCTGAAGCCATAACACGGAATTTATTCCGTAGTGCCTTACGGAATAAATTCCGTGTTACAAGCACTACAGAATAAATTCTGTGTTACTCTACCTCAAGATCGTAACATTCCCTCGAATGATTTCTCCTTCTGAAATATCTAATCTAAGAATATAATAGTAAGTGCCTTCTGTAATGGAAGTGCCGTCATTAGCAATACCATTCCAGTCATTATTATAAGGACTTACTTTGTAGACAATATCTCCCCAACGATTAAAGATAACTAATTCACTTTGTGCAAAGTCTTCTATAAATAATTCATCGAATATTAGTAAGTCATTAAGGCCATCTCCATTTGGCGTAATCGCATTAGGATTAAGCTGTAAAGAATCTAATGTCTCTGGTCGAACGACTAATCGAACGACTGCATCCGCACATACATCTGAACAAGTAGCACTACAAATTTCATATTGAAAATCTTGTCTAATTGGTCTGCTCGGTAAGTCTAAAGAATAAACACCTTCTGACACTTTATTCAAAATAGAAGTAGTAGGATCTCTTAATATATTGATTGTAAAATTGTCTGTATTCGGTTGATCGTTGCCAACTAAGTCTAGTTCTACCGTTCCTTCTCCAACAAGGTATTCAAAATCATCTGCTACTGCAACAGGCAAAGTAAGTGCATTGATCATAACTGTATCCGCAGAAAAATCTGGACACTCCTCTGAAGACAAGGTCCATATAAATTGATTCTCTCCTCCTGATAGATTAGCCACATTAGTCAAAGGATCATTCGTTTCAACTTGACCGCCATTAAGTGCCGTCCATATACCAGTAATTCCCTCTGCAATCGGGCTAGCAGATAAAGCAGCATCTCTTCCACAAACTTCTA
This sequence comes from Saprospiraceae bacterium, assembly GCA_023300255.1. GTDB lineage: Bacteria > Bacteroidota > Bacteroidia > Chitinophagales > Saprospiraceae > JAFMDF01. The sequence goes on from JALZWC010001017.1 coordinate 2,083, forward strand.
TATTTTCTCCTGCTTGAGCAACAGGTAATATCGCATCCGATTCTATTAGAATCACATCTTCTACCCTACAATTATTGGTCGTATCTGTAATGACCAATGTATAAGTACCTCCAAGATTAATTTCTGGCATTAAGGTATTTTCTCCAGAGATAATAGCGCCATCGTTGGTGGTCCATTGTATCACGAGATTCTCACCCGAAGAAGAATTACTAGCATCAATAGTGGCTTGTTCATTACAGACAATTCTAAAATCTTCTCCTGCGTCTACCTCTGGCAATCTTGCGGTATTCATTACAACTACTGTTGCTTTATCTTCACAACCGTTATCTGATGTAAGCGTTAAAATATATGTGCCCGCAGAATCAACTACTAAACTTTTAGTATCTGCTCCAGATATGATATTTCCATCTTGAGTGGTCCATTCTATAGTTGCACTATTAGTACCATCCTCTGTTATAGAATTAGTCGCATCCAAAATAATTGTATTCTCATTACAATCTAAAGATCGTTCTGTTTCTTCGATAATTGCAGCAGGTGAAAAAACAGTAGTTGATACCACTGTCTCATCTGTATCAGTGCAACCAGATATTTCATTAGTTACGACTAAAGTATATGTTCCTGGTTGGCTGACGGTAGGAGTTAAAGTTGTTTCATCGCTAATAATTTCTCCATCTGAAGAAGTCCATTGGTAGATAATACCATCTCCACTATCAGAATTTAAGGCATTCAATTGGAAAGCTTCTACTGCACATCCTTCTAATGGAAAATCACTACCTGCATCGGCCTGCGGCAAATCTTTATTTTCTGTTACTTCAACAGAGCCAGAACCTCGACAACCCGCAGCTTCATCTATTACGGTTAAGCGATATCTGCCTGGTTTAGTAGCCATTAACGCAGCTTCCATTGTAAGCACTGTTTCCTCTTCTTCAAAACGCCATTCATAAAGAATATCATTACCTGTAGAGGAAGAGGAGGCTCCGCCATCTAGAAGGACCGTGTCTTGCTGACAAGTTAATTCTTTAGTAGGTCCAGCTTCCGGAAAAACACCGTTTTCAGGATCTGGAAAAATATTGACACTAGAGGTGTCAGAACAATTATTTGCAGTATTGGTCACTACTAAAAAATAAGTGCCAACTTCATCCACTTGTGCATTTAAACTATTAATACCGCTACAAATATTTCCGACATCTGTCGTCCATCCAAATGTAAAATCACTACCAGTATCATTTGTCTCTACTTGTAGTTCAATACAGTCTGCTGAACAAGCTATCGTTTGTCCACCTGGTATATTAAATTCAGGTAACGTCTGATCTTCTACTACTTGGACTCTAGCGGTATCCGCCACACAAGCATCGTTTTCCGTATTCACTACAATAAATAAATATTCTCCAATGCTCCTAACCATTGCCGTATCTTCCTCTGAGAGGGTAAAACCATCAATCGTTGTCCAAGTGTACTCAAATTTAGCGCCCACAGAAGTCGCATCCAACCCATCATTGATAGATCGTAACACGGTTCCTGTTTGATTACAACCAATAAATGCTTCCTCTCTTGCTTTTGCGACTGGTAATTCTGGATCTGCAATTACTTGTACAGTATCCATATCAAAACACCCTGTGGTATTATCCGTAATTTTTAAAACATAGGTTCCGACTTTAGTAACATCTGGAGTTAAAGAAAGTGGCCGGATGATATCCTTGTCAGAAGTCCATTCTGTTGTGAAATTTCCGCCTGTATCAGAGTCTCTCCCATCCAATGTTATAAAATTATCTTCACATCGAAGTTCTCTAAAAACAGGTCCGGCATCTGCATTTACTACAGGAATGTTCTCGCTAATAATAATAGGCTCTGATGCATTACAATCGTTACCTGTATTGCTTATAGAAAAAGAATATCGACCTCCTTCTTCCACTACTAACTGGAATGGATCAATGCCTGTCAGCGTATCTCCGTCACTATTCGTCCAGTTGTATTCCCATTCATTCCCTTCATCTCCTTCAACACTAGCAGATAGCATTACTTGCGAAGTATTACAAGTTATATTATCACTATCTGTTGTTATAGTTAATGTAGGTGCTGCAGAGTTAACAATTTCTAAAGTATCTGAATCCGAACAATCATTGGCATTGGTTAATGTGAAGATATAAGTTCCTAAACCTACCGCTGTTGCCCCAAATCCTTCCTCAGAAAAAGGTTGAATAGAGCCACCATTAATAGCTGTCCATACACCTCTTACCACACCACTGTTCGCATCTGGACTTTCTTGAAAATCTCCTAATAAATCTGTCTCATGTAAGTCTGGATTCACACAACCAACATCTAGTGTGTCTAATCCCGTGCTTGAGGCAAGTGCCATTGGTACTCTAGTATCATCAATAGTTACTGGAGTACATTTGGTATCGTTCTGATCTAAAGTAAAACTAAACACGGTTAAACAAACAGAATCTACTTGAGCAGATAATATTCTATTTAAAAAAGGTGCATCCGAAGCTTGTTGAGGTTCTGCAATTTCATTCAAGGTCCAAAAATAAGTATAGCTATCTTGCCCACCCGCAATTATTGCATTGAGCCTACCATCCGTATCACAAGTTGGTTCTTCAAGATTAAAAGATTCAATTCCAAATGTAGTGATACGTATTTCTGAACCTTCATCAACAATACCTATATGTGTGCCGGTAGTAGGATCATTAATTAGTTCTGCTAATACTTCATTGCCTGCTAATAACCCATCTATAGAAGGTGGAAAACTTATATCTGTACGAGCACCTATTGCTCCTATTGTTGTAAAACATAAATCGAAAATAATGTCTCCATCATTCAGACTAACTGATTCATCATCTGCATCAAACCATATCAATGATAATTGACCTGGTGTTCTTGTATTTAAATTAATAGGGTTAAAATTTGGAAGTTGAATATTACTAAGGCTATCTAATTGTAAGACGGTAGAATCCCATTTAACCAGTATTGTCGCAATAAATATATCGCTAAAATCTTTCACACTTACAGGAACACAAACAGGCATATTACGAGCTAGATTATCCATTGGTTCTGTAGAAAAAGTAACTGGATTATCTGCTCCTTCAAGAATGGTAACTAATCCATTTTCCGTACTCGATTCCAATTGTGTATTTCCAATTGAGAAAGATTGGTCCGAGCCTGTTTCTGAAAATACAATACCACTATTAATACCCTCTTTTGCTGTAAAGCATACAGATAATAAAACAGCTTTTCCTGGTAAGCTTTCTGGAGGCGAAGTAGCGCTGCCCCAATTGATAAAAATCTTTCCATCACTAGCAGTAGCGTTATCTACATTAATACCAAGAAAAGCTTCTGCTTCTATATTTTTAAATTCTAATACATCTTTATCCCATAAAACAGGAAATTCAAATGCGGTAATTCCTGTGAAATTTTCTACTAATACCTCTACACAAATCTCTTGTCCTTCTACCACGGTTAAGTCAGATGCTGCGCTTAGTATCGGCTCTGGTAAAATTGGTTCCATTACCTCTATAGAACAGCCATTCAATATAATTTCTGCATAACTAGTGGCATCAATATCTGATAAGAATTCATTGGAATAGCTAAGTTCTATTAAACTGCCAACATTTGCAGCAGACTTAATATCAAAGCAGACTGTTGCTACTGGCAAATCATTCTCTCTTAAAGTAACTCCTACTGTTTCTCCTATTTCTGCACTCCATTCAATATTTAAATTACCAGTTGCTGGATCTATATTTCCTTCTAAACTTGCTAATTCTGAGTGCGGATCAATCGTTGCAAAATCTAAGGCTGTTTGATCCCACTCTAAAGTAAAGAATAAGTCTCCTACATTTTGAAAAATAACAGGTTGTATATCTACACAGACCTGTCCTCCTTGCGGTCCATTGTTACATGCAGTGTTTAAGATAATTGTTTGATCGCAGTCAAAGGTCTGGATGGGGGAAGCTGAAAAATTAACAACTAGAGCTTCCTCATTCTTATTTACAGCCTCCGTTCCAAATTGATCGGTGCTCTCTGGTCCAGGAAAAATACTCTGTTGACTATCATTCTTTCCAATAACATTAAAACAAAGATCTACAATAGAAGTACCATCTGGTATGGTAATTCCATTCTCTAAAAATATTGGGTTACTAAGATCTCCTGTGTAAATGATTCTTAGACTTTCTCCAGACTGTGTTTCACTAATATCTGAATCTCGAAAATTTTCTAAATTAATTTTTTCAGCCTGATCATAAGCTAGTACTGTTTGGTCCCAACTTAAAGGAAATTGAAAGGTGAGAAGGCTATCAAAATTTTCTACTGCAAGGCTATAACATACTCTATCTCCAATACAGGCAATCTCTTTATCAGGGGTAATCGAAAATGTCATATCTTCAGCCGACACTGAAGGCGGTGGCGGAGAAACCATATCGGAAGAAGAAGGAAGGATGGTAATATTGCCACCATCTATAAAATCTCTACTTTGAATCGCTGTATAGTTATTTCCCTGAAATCGCTCAATTATAAAAGGGATTGGCATATCTCCTATACTAAGTGCTGTAGGACCTGCTTTTTTTGCAATAAAAGAAGCTTTGAAAACCCAGTACCAATCATTTCCTGGTAACGTAATAGACTTGTCGGGAAACCCTTGTAGCGCTTCAATATCCCAGTCCATACCAATAAATCCCTCTTCTCTAGGAATAAAGTTCTCTTTCTTTAGTCCTGGAATATCTACACCATTACTAATTATATCTTTTGTACTATTAAATTCTAAATAAGTAGTATCCCAAGTTAGTGTTAACCTAATTTTAGAAATATCTGTGACATCTTTGATACTTAGAACAACTTCAAATTCCTCTCCTTCCTGTACGTTTGTATCTGTCAACAAAATGGAAGGCTGCGCACTGGCCCCAAAACAAAATAACAAGGACAGCCCCAAAACCAAAAATCGAAACAACCTGCTCATGGACATTCTTTATAAAAGTTGAATAAAATGGACTTTTTTTAAAAAGTAAGAAGTAATAGGTAAGAAGTAATAGGTAAGAAGTAATAGGTAATAGGTACAATTAATACTTGTTCCTTATTACCTATTACTTCTTACTTCTTACCTATTACTTAATTCGTATACATACTGTAAGCGACACTGAATTCATGCGTCGTCCCAACAGAAGGACCAAAAGAACTAAAGGTATAATCAAAACTATAGCCAATACGAATTGTATTATCAAAACCAGCATTCTGTCCTAATTGCACGCCTGTTTCTACATGTGCTGTTCCAGCGGTGGAGCCACCTACACCTACCCATATATTAGAATCGGTTTGGTATCGCAAATTAATATTAACATTAGCAGGAGCACCTTCCACAAATTTTGCCCACGAGGATAATTCTAAATATCCTTCTCCTTCTAATATATGGAACATACCCGCTTGCGCATAAAAGTGTCTCGTACGCATCACTGAAAAAGATCCAGATTCATCTTGAAATTCTAAATCTAAACCAATCGCCTGCGGAATAGATACGCCAGCGTATACATAATCATCGTCAAAAATTCCTCCAGACATTCTTTTATAATAATACACCCCTACCCCTACATCAGGATAGAATTGGGTTTTGCTATCATTTGCTAATATATCATTGACATCTCTTAATCGAAGCTCGTTAGTATTAACTCTATATTGCACGGCTCCTAAACTCAAGCCTATGGCTATACCTCCATAATATGGATTGTCTGTTAGGATGCCTCCTATTCTTCCATATACCCCCGTTAGTCCTGTTGGTCCTGTTTGATCGTTAATTAAATAACCACCGGTCAATAGACCAAAACTTCCGCTTTCATAAAGGTATTCTCCCCTTAGAAATTGTGTTTCTGGAGCACCTTCAAAGTCTTTCCATTGCGTTCTATAAGATGCACCAAAAGATAGATTTTGTTCATACAGCAAATATTCCGGACTGACCATTGCTGGGTTAATAGCAATATAGTTCTCTCTATATTGAGAAAACAAGGGCAGTTGTTGGGCTAATAACTGTTGAGAAAAAAGCACTGTTAATACAAAAAATATCAGTTTATTCATGAATTCTAATTTTCCTGAATACGTTAGACTTGTTACTCTTTAATAAAAACTATATAATTCATTTAGTCCTTTCTTAAAGAATAAGGAGTCTGTTCAAAATTACACAGCAGGAAGCTCCAATAGAACTACCCACTTAGTGGTATATAAATAAGTTACCCCTTAATAACGTAAAGGAGTAAATAGTAGATGTCTTTACACTGGTTGGAAATAGGTAATACTACGACATTAGTCGAGAGGGAAAATTTACTTTATTATTTATCTAGTGTTTCAATGGGGACAACATATCTAATCTGTAGGCTAGAATAGATGACGTATCCAGTTGAAAGTAAATCCATATTATTGAACTGTGCAGGATGAAATGTGTTTCAAAATGCGCAGCAAAGATATTAAATGATTTAGTATTTATTCACTAAATGACATAAATAATAATGGCTATACAAATAAATGATAGTAGCCATAGAGAATTAGTAGTCCTTCTGACAAATTGTGTTAAAATTTTACCTCTTTTTAAGCTTTTGTGGAAATCTTTTGAAGCTTAGCTGTCCTAGCTACTTGATATATGGCTTAAACGACAAATTAATTATTCTATTATAGGAATAATTAATTTTGTAGCCTTGGTTACAATTAACTTTAATTGTAGGTGATGGGGCTTCTAAATTAAAGGCTATTAAACACTGAAATGTAGAGGTGCTGAGCGTAAATACTACACGGCACCTCTTCTCACAATTCTCTTAGTTCTACTTTGGTACTTTGAGCTATTCCTCCCAATCGGACGACGCTAGTCATCCGATTGAAGGGGGCGGCGATAATTTTCTCATCGGATCACTAGCGTGGTCCGATGAAAGATTCTAAAGTCCCAAAGTAGAATTAGTTTATATAAGGCAAAGTGAAAGAATAAATTAGCCATTTTAAACTGCCCAGCAAGCCCGTCCGCTTTGCGGTTCACTTGCTCTGCAAGCTCATCTTCTAAGAAAT
>JALZWC010001018.1 GCA_023300255.1 Saprospiraceae bacterium
TATTATAAACCATGAATGAAGTGATACCTCGACTGTTGGTGTGTATCTGTCTATTACTTACCTATACCCTTTCTGCCCAAACGATTCTTAATACTAGCAACTCTGGTAACAAGTACATTAGCTGTGATGGCACCTATCAAGATGATGGGGGTAGTTCTATCTATGCGAGTAGCTATGATACGAATGATGATGATAATCCAGATTTTCTATGCTGGACCTTTTGTCCAACTCATCCGATTAACGAAGGCGTACGGTTGGTGTTCCTCGAATGGGATGTAGTAGATCCAGGGGATATTTTCCGTATTAGAGACGGTAAGCTTGGCGCTTGCGACCATGTAACGGCTGCTGGCCTATCTCCATTAATTGGAGGGAATACTCATGGGTTTACAGGTTCTGCTGCTTCCGGATTTGATGGGAGTGCAGGCGGAACTTATGCCTATGGAGGTGGCGGATGGATAGAATCTAGTCCGAGTAATGAATCTGGTTGTTTGACGGTAGAATTTCGACCTGATGGTGATGGCAATAAAGGAACAGGCTTTACTATTGAGGTAGAATGTATCCGAGAAGAAGGGCCATCTGATTTGTTTATTTCAGAATATTACAGTGATTGTGATAAAAACCTATATGTTGAATTATATAATCCAACTGATGCGGTCATCGATTTAGATGAAATGGACAATGAGTTTACCCTGAGACGACAAAATGGTACTAACTACGGAACAGGTAATTATGAAGTAGAGCTAGATGGAAAAGTTCAACCACATAGTACTTTTGTCGTTTGTAAAAGAAATAGCAATAGTACAATTACCAGAAGTTGTGATCAAAGTGTAGATCCTTTTGGCAACAATGGATCTTTGTTTCCTTGGATAAAATGTAATGAAGCCTTTGGTTTATTTCAAAATGGTCATCTCATAGATGCCGTCGGAGATGCGACTATTGCGGCATCAGGTAGCGGCCTAACGGTAGCTGGAATTCCAAATGTCAGTAAAGATTATACATTAATCCGAAAAAAGCATATCACAAAAGGCAACTATATATGGGCCAATTCCTCAGGTACCACCGAAGCTAACTCCGAATGGTTATTGGTTCCTAATGGTAATTTTAAAAATATTGGTAAACATGTCTTTGGCGATCAAGGAATTTTTATCTCCGAATTTAGCGGACACGATGCCAATGAAGCATATATAGAAATCCACAATCGCACAAATGCTGTTTATGACCTAAGCAACATGGAGGTTATTTTAGCTAAAAACGATCAAGATTGGGGAGCAACTGCGCCGAGTGGCACACCAGCATATAGTGGTGGCTGGACGCAAGCTGGTGCCAATGCACACATGCTATCCTTGCAAGGCTCTTTGTTCCCTGGAGCAGTATATGTCCTTTGTAATTCAGGATCGAATCCAGCTATACAATGTCAAGCTGATCTTGTGTTAACTAGATCAAATAGTGCAGGGCAAAGTGCTTTACAGTTAATGAATGGAAATGATGCCATTGGATTATTTATGAATCATGTATTAGTGGATGCCGTAGGCATTCCTGGTAGTAATAGAGCACAAACTGTAGACAGAAATTCTTCTGCCACTGATCGTTATATTATATTTAGAAAAACAGGAATTCGGGTTGGAAATTGTGATTTTGCAGATTCTAGTGCAGGATTCGGTGAGTGGAAATTGCAAGATTTAGAAGATTACACTTTATTAGGCGCTCATAACAGAGTTGCTGAAACTTGCTTCCAAAATGTGCTAATTTCAGAATACATGAATGGCTATAGTACTACTGCAATCGGTATTACAAATAAGTCTACTAGCATGATTGATCTATCTCAATTTAGTTTAAAAATGGCTTCAAATGGTCAAGGATGGGGAGCTACTAATATTGACTTTCCAAATAATACTATGATCGCTCCAAATCAAGAATTTGTTGTTTATCAAGCAAAAGAGGCAGATCCTTTTACAGAAGTAGCGACTAACTTGAAAATGAAAACTACTCGTTTCTTTAAAAGTGATGGTAGTAAATATTTGAATGTTGATGATGCGATAGGACTCTATGAAAAAAATGGGGAATTACTTGATATTATTGGAGATCAAAATAGTTCCAATAATGGTATAGGGTATAAAATAGCAGGAGTCAACAATGCACTATCTCATAATACTTTACGAAGAAAAAGTGCTATTGCTTTTGGAAACACGGAACCTATGGGTTCTTTTGGCACCTGGAAAAACAACTCAGAATGGTTAGTCATCAACAACCGAAATATAGAAAATTTTGGTAGAACAACCCTTGTTGATGAAATACCTAGTATTACCTATGACTTATTTGTAGAAACAGGTGCTTCGTGTGAAGGAACTGCGACCGCTAAAGTAAATTTTGAGTTATTTGGTGGAACAGCGCCTTTTACCATGCAAGTAGATGGACAAGAGGTAATTGAAAGTACTATTGATTTATTAAATGGCTCTTACACGCTTACAGTTATAGATGGATATGGCATTCGATACAATACACCTATTGAAATAAATGCACCACTCAGTTCTGCAATCACAGCAATTGTTCAAACCTTAAAAGCACCTTCTTGTGTGAGCAGTGCAGATGCGTCTGCTACTATTATATCAGAAGATGTAACCTTGACTTATTTATGGGCAAATGGTTCTACTGAAGCTACTAATAATCAATTAGCAACAGGAAACCACACCGTTACTGTCACAAATCAATTAGGCTGCGAAAGTATATTAGAAGTAACGATTGCAGCTGGCCCAGGTCTCAATGCTTCTTTACAAACGATGCAAGCTCCTTCTTGTTCAGGTAATGCGGATGGGGTGGCAAGTATTACCTCTACAGAAACAAACTTGGTCTATGCTTGGTCTAATGGAGTAACTACTGCTGCTAATAATCAATTAGCTGCAGGTGATCATTCTGTAACAGTAACTAATGTAGCAGGATGTTCTCAAGTACTATCGGTAAGCATGACTACATCAGCTGCGATTACTGCAACAGCGAGCTTGACTAAAGGCTTGTCTTGTGCAAATGCTAATGATGCAAGTGCAAGTGTAACAGGTGGAACAGATGCTTATCAATATGCTTGGAGTAATGGTAGTACTACTGCGACCGTCAATAATTTAGGCGCTGGAAGTCATTTAGTAACGGTAACTAATGCAGCAGGATGTTCTCAAGCATTAGCCGTGAATGTGGAGGTGCCAGCTACGATTATGGCAACGGCTAGTGTGACCCGAAACTTAGCTTGTACAGATGCGAGCGATGCTAGTGCAACTGTAAATATAACAAACGGAACGAGTACCTATCAATATGCTTGGAGTAATGGCAGTACTACTGCTACAGTCAACAATTTAACAGCTGGATCACATATAGTGACCGTAACTAATGCGGCTGGATGTTCTCAGGCATTTGCAGTGAATGTAGCAGCACCAACTACGATAACGGCAACCGCTAGCTTAATTACTAATTTAGCTTGCACAGGTGCTAATGATGCCAGTGCAAGTGTGATTGCATCTGGCGGAACGGGTACTTATCAATATGCTTGGAGTAATGGCAGTAATACTGCTACCGTTAATAATTTAGCCGCTGGAACCCATTCCGTGACGGTAACAGATAATAATTCTTGTACTACAACTAGTACGATTACAGTTGCTCAACCAACGGAGATGAGTGTACAAGCTTCCATAACGCAACCTAGCTGCTCTCAAACTACAGGTAGTATTCAGATCACTCCTATTGGCGGCACGGGGCCATATCAATATAATTGGAATAATGCGGGTTTCGTACAAGGACAAGCTACTTTATCAAATATTGTTAGTGGAAACTATACCGTAGCAATACAAGATAATAATGGCTGCACTTACAGCGAATCATTTGTATTAGAAACCGCTGCTACTCTTGAGGCTAGTATTCAAAATATTACGCCAACAACCTGTACGGGTTCTAATAATGGACAAGCACAAATTGTCAGTAATCAAACCGATGCACAAATCGTTTGGGATAATGGAATACTAGGTAATTCGAATACGCAATTAAGTACAGGCAACCATACGGTTACTATTAGAAATAATAGCGGTTGTTCTCAAACAATCGAATTCACAATAGAAGACGCACCAATAATTAATGCTACGATCAATTTAACAAAAGTCTTAAGTTGTCATGGAGAAGTAGGCGCAGCGGCTACCATTAGTGCCCAAGGAGGATCAGGGAAATATGAATTTTACTGGAGTAATGGTACAATTGGTACGATAAATAATAACCTGCAAGCAGGTACTTATACCGTTACTATATTGGATGAAGTGGGTTGTAGTATTTCTCAAACGGTTGTAATAGAACAACCAACTGCATTAACACTTACCGCTAATATCGAAGAACCAATTTGTAGCGCTACTCCTAGTGGTGCTATTGTTGTCAGTCCAACAGGTGGTGTAGCCCCTTATCAATATAATTGGAATAATTCTGACTTTAGTTCTGAGGCAAGTATTACTGGTTTAACAGGTGGAAGTCATACCGTGAGCATTAAAGATGCAAACGGTTGTACCATTGCACGGAACTTTAATTTAGTCTCTCCAGCCAACTTAGAAGTGGCTATAGACAATATTACTGCACCAGCTTGTAGTAATTCTAATAATGGTAAGGCGCAAGTAAGTACAAGCGCTTCTGACTTATCTTTCCTTTGGTCAGATGGAAGTACCGCAGCTATTAATAACAATTTAGCTTCGGGCAATCACTCAGTAACAGTTAGTAATGCAGCTGGATGTAGCGAAGTATTGCGCGTAGATATTCCTGCACCTACATTGATGACAGTAGCAGTGAATAATACACAAGCAGCAACTTGCACCTCTACTACGGGGAAAGCAAGCATAACAGTCACAGGAGGTCAGGGTCCATATACTTACTTATGGGACAATGGACAAACTACTTCAACGGGGACTAGTCTTACCGCAGGAATTCATCAAGTAAAAGTAGAAGATGCCAATGGATGCTCGGTAGATTACGAATTAGCTATAGATGCTGTTACGGAGGTTATAGAAACTCAAATAGAAGCATTAATTTGTAATGGTACAAGTTATACAACTGCCACCAATAGCTATACGAAACCTGGGGTATATACGGAGCAATCCTTAACTGCTGCTGGTTGTGATAGTATCACAACGCTTATTTTATCTGTTCTAGAAAATTCAAGCGTTGACATAGGGCCAGATCAAATCATCAGAACTGGAGAGACTATTGAATTATTTTCTTCAAATACTTTTGAGAGTTACCATTGGTCAACAGGTAGTACTGCTGCTTCTTTAGTAATTCGTCCAGAAGATTTGACAGTGGGAGCTAATACCTTATACCTCACAATTACAGATGATAGTGGTTGTGAAGCGACTGATCATATAGTGATCTTTTACGAGCAAACCACGGCTATCATTGATCCTATTATATTGAAAAAGATTAGCTTTTATCCTAATCCTTCCAATGGATTGTTAACCGTAACAGATAAAAATGATGAATTAACGGAGACGACTATTGAGGCGTATACACCACAAGGTCAGTTAGTAAAGTCTTGGCAGTTTGATCGTTTACAAACTGCTCAATTAGATATGCAGAACTTGACAAATGCTGTTTATATTTTGAAAATTGTGCGCGCAGAAAAGGTGGGATTCCAGAAGGTACTATTGAATCGATAATTTGAGGTTATTGAAAATACAAATGGGGAGGTGCAGCGTTTGCTGTATCTCCCCATTTTTAGATGGTTTTAAAAAAAAAGTTAAGACACTGCATCTTTGGATTCAATCTTTAAAATTTACTAAACAGTCTCAACTCAAGCGGAGTGATCATTTTTCTTGAACTGAAATTTATCTTTCCTTAGCTCAAAAATTGATTCAAATATTTTAGTGGTTTGCAGTTCCGTATTCTTTTCACTGTCGTAGCGTATTTTCTTGTGATAATCTATAAGTCCATAGAAATTCAAAAAACGCTCAAATATTCTTATTCCTAAACAACTCTCATATTGATCTTCTGGACTAGACCATTTTCCTTCACAATTTTCAAGTTCAAATGGAAAGGCTAATAGACTTTTCTTCGTATAAAAATTCAACTCTCTCCTTTCTTGCCCATATCTTAGTAATAGATACAATGTAAATCCAAAAGTTCCTTGAACTCCAACTTCTGGAGCGTATCCATCGTGGTATCCTAAATTGAAGCGCTTACAATTTGTAGTAAAAATCTCTCTAAATAATTCATTTCTCTTACCTGACTCTAGTAATTTATTTCCTTTTTTTGTTACACTAATTTTATTGTTTCTCTTTTTAGTTATTCCTGTTAAGTTTCCAATTATCTTGAAATTCTGTAACACTATACTATCTGCCTCCTTACTTAATTTAGTAATACCTGATTCGATAGCGTACTCTTTTATTAATCCTTTACTATACAAATCCAAACACACTTTTTTGGGTAAATTTCCTCTTGTTGTTAATTTAAGCTCTTTAGCATTTTTAATCACATTTAGATATTCTTCAAATAGAACTAAGAAGGGAATATTATCTAAAGTTTGCTGTGTAATTACTTCTTTGAATCCAATTGGTGATTCTTCTCCAAAGGTATTATACAGTATTTGCTGCATATCTAAGGGGGAGAGATTATCTATTTCTACCATTGAAATAGAATTATAATCCATCATTCTGCGATTCAATTCCTCTTGTAATTTCTTAAGATCTAAGTCTTCATTTTTCATAGTACTATATTTAAAAACCTACCAAAACATATACAATATATAAGCAATCAAAGCAAGTAAGCCCACCATGTGCGTTCGATAATCGAAGTACCAAGGTACATCCTCCATACCCAATCCAGTAAGACCTGGACGATACGTGAACATCTCTGTTTGTTCTTTAGTGGGAGGAGGCGTCATTAAACTCACACCAACAAATATTATCGTACTAATTAAGATCATTACGCCAACATTCATCGTATAATGCAACGGACTAAACAAAGTCATACCTACACTAATGGCCGTACCAATAACTAAAGTCCAAAATGCACCATGCCCATTGCCTCTCTTATAAAATACCCCTACCAAAAAGATGACGGCAATAGGAGGTACGACAATAGAAAACATTAATTGCAAATAATCCCATAATCCTTGGAAATTGGCAATTTGAGGTGCCCACAAAGCTGCTACAACCATTAGTACAAGCGTAGTAACTCTACCATATTTTGCAATATCGGTATCCGTTAAATTAGGTTTATTGGGTTTGATAAAATCTATCACCACTAAGGTCGAGGAAGAGTTTAAAGCTGAATCCACACTAGATAATATAGCTGACATCAAGCCCGCTAAAACTAAGCCTGTTAATCCGACAGGTAAAACATTGGTTACTAAATAAGGAAATACTTTATCTCCATTATCCAAACCAGGATACAAGGATAGTGCTAAGGCACCTGGAATCACCATTATAAATAAAGGAATTACTTTAAGAAAACCTGCTAAGATCAAGCCCCATCTAGCATTCGCTAAATCCTTCGCGCCTAAAGCTCTTTGAATAATATATTGATTCGTAGACCAATACCAGAAGCCCAAGAAAGGTACCCCCATTAATAGTCCAGGCCATGGTAATCCTTCATCATCCAAGGGACGTACTACAGAGAAGTGCCCTTCTGGTGCAGAGGCTACAACTTTTGCCCAATCAAAATCTAATTTCTCGTACAAAATATAAGTCATCACCGTACAGCCCACTATCAAGATAATGGCCTGTAAAGCATCCGTATATACAACTGCTTTTAATCCTCCAAATGCCGTATACGTCCCAGCTATAAGTGCCAAACCCAGTGCTGATTGCCAAACGACTAAATCTGGCCAAAATGCTTGTAATACAAGTGTACCTGCATAAAGTCCGCCCGCAGTTTCCACTACGATAGTTGCGAAGATAGACACAGCAGAAAAGAATAATTGGGAACGCCGATCAAATCGTTTTTCCAAATATTCAGGTATGGTGGTGATTTTTGACTCTAGATATAAAGGTATAAATATTAAGGCCGCAATAATCAAGGGAATACCCGACATCCATTCATAGACCGAATTCACGATACCAGTCGTATACGCCGCACCCGTTAAACCTATAATTGTGGAACTAGAAATGTTAGAAGCAAACAAGGAAAGACCAATTAATCCCCATCCAAATGATCGTCCGCCTAAGAAGTAATCTTCTCCTGTTTTGGTCGATCGAGCAATCCATAAACCAATCGCTAGGACGACTACGAAATAGGAAATTACAATACCTATATCTATATTGGAAATAGAGACGGCTGTTTGTTGTAGCTGCATTGTTTTTGTTTATCGTTTTGTTTTGATACGTAGTTGGACAAAAGTAAAGTACACAATATATTTTTTTTAACCACATAGGTCACATAGAGCATAACACCTATGTGACCTATGTATCTATGTGGTTAAAAAATTACGTTTAAATATCTGGCTTCTACTTCTTCCGTATCTTAATAATACCATTTGGCGGCACCTCTAAAGAATGGATACCCGCCTTAAATTTTATTTTTTCTTTATAATCAACAAGTCCCATACAATCATATATGACGACTTTACATTTCCCCAAATCGTAGTCTAGTTCAAATACAATCTGTTCCGATAATTTTCCATTGACCAAATCTATTTGCTCAAAGCCAGAGTCTACATATACTATATGATCCTCATATACGCCAAAGATAACTTTTTCTTCATCTGAAGCAGACAATATCGGATAATTTGATAAGGGCGAGTAAGGTACAAAATCTCCATGCAATAATATAGAACTATTTTTCACGCAATAATTCGTATAGAATTTTATCATCTGTAGATGATGCTTAGGGATTGTATTCAAGCGGACAGACAGTTGCGGTACGGAAAATATTATATTAGAAAATTGTAAGGCTGCCGTTTCTACTGGTTCTTCTGGATGCCAAGTAATCATATCAGAATGCACCTCTGTATTCCCACAGATCATTTTCACATCGGTCGTTCGAAGGCGATTCCCGACACTATCATTCGGACAATCAAAAGCCCGAAACATATTGCCAAATTTCCGCATGGCAGGGCCAATATATTTTTGTCTAAATTCAATTAGTACATCTGGTTTGATCTTCTTTAATTGCGTCATCACATCTGACAGTAGTCGATCAACCGCCTTGTCCACAGACGCATAATCTCTACCATTCGCTTTCGTCAATTCTGTTTCTGGATAGGTCTTAAAATCATCAATAAAATCTAATTTTAAGCCATCTAAATTCCAATCCGTTAAAGCAGAAGCATATTTATTAATCAAGTAAGTTCTAACTTCTGGGTAGCGGGGATCAAAAACAGGTGCCCAAGGATGGTTCTCTGTTAAAAATTTTCCTTTAAATTGTTGATAGGCTTTCGATTTCACCCCACAAAAAGGGACAGAATACCAGAATAGACATTTCATATCATAGCCATGTACTGCTTTGACAAATTCGGCAGTCTCTGGAATACGATCTGGTTCCCAATCCCCTGTATAATCATAGCCTCGACCTCCATCCATTGTTTGCCAACCATCGTCTACTACGATAGCTTTATACCCCAATTTAGAAGCTTTAGCACATTCTGCTAATAACTCTTCTGGCTTAAAATTTTGGTGGTAAGAATACCAAGTGGAATATAAAGGATAGCTCGCTGCCTCTGGGACGTTCGCAGGAGTTAGGTGTTCATAAGAAGCCCACCAATCACCAATCTCCGCCAAAGCCTCCGAGAAATGAATGTCTCTTTGATCTATTCTAATGTCCGCCTTATAGCTTGTAGTCAAAGGCATTTTCTCTAAGAAAAAACTCACCGTACAATAAACGTGATCGTCTTCTTCTCGAACGGGTGCTTCCATTCCCATTGTATTAATCACATCAGAACAAGCAATAGCAATAATGTTCTCATCTTCGTGACCGAAGAGACTAACTATTGGTGCATTGACAGATACTCTTGATAGCACACTTGGATATTCCCAGTCTGCTCTCAATCTTTTTTCATATAAGTGTCCTGTCCCCCACTCGCCTTTAATATTGACCGAGGGCAAACGCCATTGCACGATCAAGCCCTTGGGTAATTCAGCTGGCGTATCACTAGTTAATTCTAAAGCATATTCTTTTAAACCTAGTCGGTCGCTTGTTTTTGTTAAGCTTGCTTTAAAGTTGCCTGTGTCTCCAAATACTTTTGGCTCTCCCGTTACTGCTATCGTTCTGTCTAATACTTTCATGATTATATTTTTTCTGTGTATAACTGAGTTATATTAGCCACGAAGGCACAAAGACACAAAGATTTTGAAAAAAAGCCTTAGCAGCTTATACCTTTGTGTCTTCGTGCCTTTGTGGCCAATATGATAACATGCACACTAATTGGAGTGTATGACTTTTCCTATCACTACGCAATAGCCATCTCTTCCTCATAATAATGTGTAGCATCATATATCAATTCATCCAACAATTCAAATTCTTGAGTAAGCCGCTGTAAATCCCAATTCAAATACGTTTGTAAATCCGACATGACCGCTTCTTTAATCAAGGCGATACTCTCAATATTAAAATAGAGTCTACCCGTTCGCCTCACAAAAAAATCAGCTGCTTTATTAACCATCTCCTGATGTACGGCAAACCAAACTTCTGCCCTAGCCAATGCCACCTCTGCATCCTCCTCTTTAAACTCCTTTATTTTTTCTAAAATGATCTCTGCTTGCTTACCATATACTGTCCCTAAATACCAACCATAATAGGGATCTAATCCCAATTTTTTCACACGACCAGTTAGGTCCTTAATATAGGCTTCAACTCCTTTTGCATTTTTTAAAGACTCAGGAGTTAGTGAAATATTTTTAGTTTGGCAAGATTCACTATTGGTGTCAATTTGATCGACTACTAGGTCAACTATTCTTTGCGCCATTTTTCTATAGCCCGTTAACTTACCACCTGCGATCGCAATTAAGCCAGAATCTGAAATAAAAATTTCATCTTTTCTAGATAATTCTGATGGTGATTTTCCGTCTTCATGTATCAAGGGTCGTAGGCCTGCCCAATTAGAAACGACATCTGCTATCGTCAAATTGATATCCGGAAAGGCTCCATTCACTGCATTAAGAATATATTCAGCATCAGCTTTAGTCGCGATAACTCTATTCAAATTTGCTTTGTAATCAGTATCTGTTGTTCCAACATAAGTCGTTTTGCCTCTCGGAATAGCAAAGACCATTCTTCCATCAGGTATATCAAAATAGACCGTATGTTCTAAAGGTAGCTTATGATGCGGCACTACGATATGTACGCCCTTCGTTAAGTGCAAGCGTTTTCCTTTTAACGACTTATCTTTCGCTCTTAATTTATCTACCCATGGTCCTCCAGCGCCTACTACCTTTTTTGCTTTAATATTAAAAGTAGTATTCGTTAATTCATCTTCGCAGGTGACACCAACTACCTGACCTTCTTTATATAAAAAATCTACCACCTTACAATAGTTCGATACTAATGCGCCATGGCGTACTGCTGTTTTTGCTAATTCAATAGTGAGTCTTGCATCATCTGTTCTATACTCCGCATAAAATACCCCACCTTTTAAATTCTTATCATCTAGTAGCGGTTCTATTTTAAGCGCCCCTGCTTTATCGACCATTTTTCGACGGTCATCTCCTTTGACATTGGCCAAAATATCATATACTTTCAAACCGAAAGACGCTAAATAGTAACCATAGCTACCATTTTCAACAATAGGCATCAGCATCTTCTCTGGTAACACAATGTGCGGAGCTAAGCGATGAACAATTGCCCGCTCGGTGCCTGTTTCCCGAACTAAAGCAATATCTAACTGCTTTAAATACCGAAGACCACCATGTATTAATTTAGTAGACTTGCTACTAGTACCAGAGGCAAAATCTTCTTTCTCCACCAATGCCGTTTTCAAACCTCTGGAGGCAGCATCTAAGGCAATTCCTGTACCTGTAGCGCCACCACCTATGACTAGCACATCAAAAGTCTGCGATTGTAAATCTTTCAATAATTGAGGTCTGTTTAATGCAGACATAACATCATAGCTCATGGACATTCTGTGTTTTTATAAATAGTTGTATACTATTAGAAGAATAACTATAACCAACTAATAAGCTAGCTAAGTAACGACGAAATAATAAGTTGGTCATCTGGACGAGAAGATTTTGTTCTCCGTTTTTCCCTGCCTGCGTGCCTTGGCAGGTAGGTTAAAAAATTCTTGCATAGCCTAGCTACGGAAGTGTTTTTTAATATGAGCAAACACCGTTTGTGAACCACAAAGCGGATGGGTTGCTAGGGCAAAAGATTCCGTCCTAGATGTTCAAGTTATTGTTTTGTCGTTACTAATCATCCTCGCTAAAATCATTAATAGAAGCAGATTGTAAAACTAAAGATAATTCATGTAATGGAATAGGAAGAATATAACACCACCAATCTACCGCTTTATTTTGCGCTTTAAGACACCCTCAAGCTTTATAAAAGCAATAAACAATCCAATCCGTAAACGGTTCACAAACTATAATTGCTAATTTCGAATCCTCGTTATACTGCGCGAGAATTTAATTTCCTTCGAGTGTGTAAAGAATTGAGGGAACATATATATTAAATCTAAAGAACACAATAAGATGTTGACATTTTTTACCACATAGGTACATAGGCCACATAGTTTT
>JALZWC010001019.1 GCA_023300255.1 Saprospiraceae bacterium
TCTGGCAACTGATAATAGTAGGTAGGAACAATAAAAAAAAGCGACTAGATCAAGCCGATCTAGTCGCTTTTTTTTTACTGAATCACTTTGATATGCCTTTAGGCAGCTGTCGAATAGCACTAGGCACAACAAGTATCTGCATCTGATAATGATTAGTTTTTAAAGAGAATGAGCAACAATAAGGTATAAAAATAACATCGAAAAGACAATTCATTGAGTTAAATATTGGGAATGTAGCATTTTAATATACCTTTAGCAGCGTTTTGCTTATAAATTCTGTTTTTTAATAATAAGATATATTTCTTACTAGGAATGAGGGATTAATAAATGTTACAAGTTGGCTTAGTCATTTTTCTGTCTTAGGAAGCCAAAAAATTAGTGCATAGCTGGGCTACGGACTCCTTTTTTGGCTTTCTAAGACTGGAAAAGGGCAAGCCAAGTTGTGATATTTATTATTTCGTCATTCCCTAGGTAGTATTTCATGCAAGTTTATCTTGATTTGATACTAATTTTTAATATAAATTCAAAATTCTTATGAAATTAAACCTACTCAAAAAGTTTTGGTTGGTACTGGTTTTATTTAGTGCCACCCAGTTATTACACGCCCAGTTTACGGTTTCAGGTATCGTTTCTGAAGGTAGTGGAGAAACATTAATTGGTGTTTCTATTATAGAAAAAGGTACAACAAGAGGTACCGTTACAGATTTGGATGGTAATTTTAGTATGGATATTACTGAAGGTCCTACTACGCTAGTATTTTCTTATACTGGTTTTGCAACTACTGAGATTGAGGTAGATAATAATACATCATTGTTAGAAATAACCTTAAGAGAAGACATTGCTAGTTTAGAGGAAATAGTGGTGACCGGTTTAGCGACTACCGTTAAACGGTCTAATTTGGCTAACTCTGTTGCTAGGATTGATGCTGCTGAACTAACAGGTGTTGCACAACAGAGTACCATTGATGGTGCGCTTTATGGAAAATTCAAAGGAGCAGAAATTAGAGCAAGTTCTGGAGCACCGGGTGGTGGTATTTCTTTCAAATTGAGAGGAACGACTTCTATCAATGGTTCTTCTCAGCCATTAATCATTTTGGATGGAGTGTATATTGATAATTCTTCTATTCCTTCTGGTTTGAACGTTGTTTCGGCAGCATCAGGTGGTGGTAGTACTTCTAATCAAGATAATCCCTCTAACCGTTTGGCTGATATTGACCCTAACGATATTGAGTCCGTTGAAATCTTAAAAGGTGCTTCTGCGGCAGCTATTTATGGATCTCGTGCAGCAGGTGGGGTAGTGATTTTGACGACTAAAAGAGGAACGTCTGGAAAAACAAAGGTGACCTTAGCTCAATCTATTGGTCAAACACGAATGTTGAACCCTTTAGGTGTTCGTCAGTGGACAGATGAAAGAGTATTAGCATCTAACTTCGCCGATGATATTGAGCTTTTCCGAACAGCAGCAGCAGGAGGTACCTTAATCAATTATGAAGATGAATTATTTGGTAATAAAGGTACCTTGTACAATACTAGACTAAGTGCAAGTGGTGGAGACGGAAAAACTTCTTTTTATATAGGAGGTTCTTACAAAAATGAAGAAGGTATTGTTAGTAATACAGGATATAACAAAGTAGCGGCTAGAATTAATCTAGACCATCAATTAAGCAGTAAAATTAAGGTAGCGGTTTCTACCAATTATATTAATTCGTCCGCAGATAGAGGGTTTTTCAATAATGATAACTCTGGTACAACTATGGGTATTTCGTTTTCACAAACTCCAAGTTGGGCGCAATTATTACCTGATAGAAATGGTATTTTCCCTGCCAATCCTTACGCTGCTTCTAATTTCTTAGAAACAGGTGCGGATATTACGAACAATGAATCAGTCAATCGTTTCATCGGTGGTGGTACGATTACGGCTAATTTATTAGAAGGCGCTAACTCTAATTTAAAGTTTATCTTCAGAGGTGGAGTTGATTTTTATAATTTAAATTCAAC
The DNA here is from genome assembly GCA_023300255.1 of Saprospiraceae bacterium. Taxonomy (GTDB): domain Bacteria; phylum Bacteroidota; class Bacteroidia; order Chitinophagales; family Saprospiraceae; genus JAFMDF01. Next base: position 1,998 of record JALZWC010001019.1, read on the forward strand.
TGCACTTTTCCCAAATACTTTACAGTTCCAAAGAGATGGAAATGGTTTAAACGGGGTTTCCGTACAAGGATTTACAAAGAGTTTAAATACCAACCTCGCAGCATTCTTAGTTTATAGTCATTTTACAGATAATAATTTGACTTTGAGAACACAAGTTGGGGTAACTCAGGAAGATTTTGATAGAAATACAATTTTAGGAGAGGCTTCCAACTTGATTGGTACGCAAACTAACTTAGACCAAGCAGGCTCTAGAAATGTGACTCAAAGTAGAAGCATCCAGCAGGATAAAGGATTTTTTATTCAAGAAGAGGTTAATTTTCAAGACAAAATCGTAGCAACTATTGGTGTTAGAGCAGATAAATCCTCTAATAATGGGGATGTAAATGAATTATACTTCTATCCAAAAGCGAATGTAGCTTTCAATCTACATAACTTTGGTTTATTCGGAGAGGAAAGTCCGATTACTCAAGCAAAAGTACGTGCTGCGTATGGTGAATCAGGTAACTTCGCTCAATTTGGTTCAAAATCTACTATCTTAAATTCTTCTATTGTTAATGGAACAGCGGGTGTTGCGGTTCCTGGATTATTAGGAAACAACGTAGTTGGTCCTGAAAGACAAAAAGAATTCGAAGTTGGATTAGATGTGGAATTGAATAACAGATTTGCAGTTGATTTAACTTATTACATCAAATCTGTAGAGGATTTATTATTGAACGCAGATGTTCCTACCTCTTCTGGTTTTTCTAGTCAAGTAACGAATGCTGCTGAACTACAAAATAAAGGAGTTGAGATTGGCTTAAACTTATCTTTAGTAAATACAAAAGACTTTGACTGGTTTGTTAGAACTAACTTCTGGACAAACAGTGCGGAAGTAACTAAATTAGATGTTCCTTCTTTCACAACTGGTGGTTTCGCAGACTTTTTGGGTAACTTCAGAATCCAAGAAGGTCGTTCTCCTACAGAAATCATTGGTGTTGGTGACAATCCAGATGAAGATGGTTTAACCGTATATGGTGATGCAGAACCTGATTTCCAAATTGGATTAACCAATCAAATTACTTGGAAAAACTTTGATTTCACGATGGTATGGCACTGGAAAGAAGGAGGTAAAAATATTAACTTATCTGCGTTATTATTTGACTTAAATAACACAACTTGGGATTTTGATGATACGGATTTAGATCCTAATGGTGAGTTAACAAATGGTAATTACCGATTGAGTATTTTAGGTAGTAATACGGAGCCTTTGATTGAAGATAGTGGGTACATCCGTTTAAGAGAAGTCGGTTTATACTATCGAATTCCTAAATTTAATGATGCAGTGGACATAAAAGTGGGTTTCTCAGGTAATAACTTAGTCAACTTTTTTGATTATAGAAGTTATGACCCTGAAGTTTCTAACTTCGGTTCAGGTGGATTATCAACGGGGGTAGAGGTGAATCCTTTCCCTTCTTCTAAGCGATTTGATTTCCATGTAATCGCTAATTTTTAATTGTACTGGCGATTTCGGTTGCCAATCTTTTTAAAAGGCGAATAAATTCGCCTGTACTAAAATTAAAACATGAAAAAATTAAAATATATATTTATCGCATTTCTTGCCTTAAACATAGCAAGTTGCGACATTGATGACCTAGCGAATCCAAACGGTTCTAGTATTGAGGGTTTTCAAGATGCTTCTAGATCTGCGTTACAAACTTTAGTAACAGGCTCAGAAGATTTATTGAGACAAGATTTTGGTTTTTATTATGATGTAACTTCTATCATCGGTCGAGACTATTACTTTTTCACAGGGTCTGATCCACGGTATACGGGGGAGATTTTAGGAAAAGGAGATGCTATGTTGGACAACGCAGGTTTCTATGGCAATCGTCCTTATTCTGGTAGATATAGGACTATCAAAAACTTAAATGTTTTAATTGATGCGACCAATAACTCTACTTTAATTACGCAAGAGGAAGCAAATGCTTATTTAGGTTTTGCTAAAACAATACAGGCTCACGAATATTTATTAGCCTTAAATTTACAATTTCAAAATGGTATCAGAACCGATGTTTCTGATGTTGACAACTTGGGCCCATTTGTAGGATACGACCAAGCTTTGACGTTCATCAAAGGTTTGTTAGATGAAGGGAATAGCAATTTGACAAGTGCAGGAGGCACTTTTCCGTTTACCTTATCAGCAGCAATGGCAGATTTTGCTGATCCAGCAAGTTTTGCTCAATTCAACCGTGGATTAAGTGCAAGAGTTGCTTTATATGAAGGTAACAATGGCGATGCTTTAAGTCGTTTAGCTGGTTCTTTTATGGACATGGCAGGTGATATGGATAAAGGTCCAGCTAGATTTTACTCTACAGCAGGTGGTGATTTTGCTAATAATTTATTCCGAGTAACTGATCAGCCAGAGGCGATTATTGCACACCCAACTTTTGTAGCAGATGCAACAACTGGAGATGCTCGTTTGAGTAAAGTACAAAGAAGGGAGGCTACTTTAACTTTGGATGGTTTATCTGGTGATTATGATGTAGTCGTTTTCAAATCATTGAATGATTTTATTCCATTGATGAGAAATGAAGAGTTAATCTTAATCTCCGCAGAAGCAAATATCGGTACAAATAATGACGCAGCAGTGACCGCAATCAATGCAGTAAGAAATGTTGCTGGTATTGGTGCTTACAATGGTGCTGTAACTGATGCAGCTTTATTAGATGAAGTGATTTACCAAAGAAGATATTCTTTATTTGGAGAAGGTCACCGTTGGATAGATATGCGTCGATTGGGTCGATTAGGTGATTTACCGATAGATAGAGAAGGGGATGATGTTTGGGAACAAATGCCTATTCCTGTTTCTGAAAACCAATAATTAAAATAATTTTCGTAGCTATTCCTTAAGTAAGTAGTTGGACAAAAATAAAGTACACAATAGATATTTTAACCAAATAGATACATAGGACACATAGGTGTTATTCTCTATGTGACCTATGTACCTATGTGGTTAAAATATTACGTTTAATTTTATCCAAGTATTTACCTAGTGTTAAATAATCGTCACTTATAACTGATGAAACTCCTTGCTGTCGCCTCACATACTATTCGTTAGGTCTTTTAGTTTAGACCGACACGTAGTATTTGTTTCGCCTTTGGCAAATGATAGTAGATAGGAACAATAAAAAAGCGACTAGATCATGCTGATCTAGTCGCTTTTTCTTTTCCATATTGTGTTAGCTTTCTTCAAGCTAACATAAGTTGTTAATCGTAACCCGAAAATACTAAATCTACTACTTAGGATTGGATTGCATTATACGTATTTTGACACTACACACTACTCTTTAGGCAATGCCTGCCCTTCTATCCAAGGAGCTCCCAAAGCACGTAAAGATTTTTCCAAGGTAGGAATAGTTGATTCGCTGATAGCAGTAATTTTAGCTTTAATTCCTGCTAATTGTTTTTTTGCAATGGCAATTGTTTGTGTATGCGTAGGCGTTGGCCCATGCATAGAATTTAGCCCTCGGAAACCTGTCCACATTCGGGACCGTACCGTAGGATCATTTCTTTCGCCAATTTCTTCTTTGGCAGGACTCCCCTCCATTTCTTTCTTCAAGGCCATTAGATCTACATTTGCTTGACGCAGTTGTTGATACAATTCTGTAGAGCCTTTACTACTTCTAGAAAGCGAAGTACCCATCGCTTTCACCTTCTCTAAACTATTATCCAAAGCATAAGAAGTCGCCCCTGCTTGAGTTTGTAAGGCTTGCATTTCTTTTCGGAATGCCTCTCTCTTTGCTAGCGCAACACCTTCTAAGGTTCCTTTTCTTAATGGCACTACTTCAAAGGATTGTGGACCTGCTAAAGTAGTAGTCTCTCCCGCAGCCTGCTTGACTAAAGTAACGGTATAAGTGCCTGGAGAAGCCATGAAACCTCTATTTCGACTATTCTTATCGCCTAACTTGATCGGACCTTTAGAAGGATAGCGTAAGTCCCATGCTGTTCGGTGAACCCCTTTTCCTGTTTTTCCATTTACTTTTTTTACAATATCGCCGGCTGCATCTTTTACGACTAATAGGATAGCTACTTTTTCTGCATCAACCTCTGCGTCTAAAGCATCCCAACCAGGGAAAGGAATATTACTATTTGATTTTTCTAAGTCTTTTTCTTTCTTTTTTCTAGCAGCTTGATCGCTTGTGAATTCTTCATTGATATGATAAGTGAAGACCGCACCAAA
>JALZWC010001020.1 GCA_023300255.1 Saprospiraceae bacterium
GAATGAGGAGATAATAAATGTTACAAGTTGGGTTAGTCATTTTTCTGTCTTAGGAAGCCAAAAAACTAGTGCATAGCAGGGCTACGGACTCTTTTTTTGCTTTCTAAGACTGGACAAGGGCAAGCCAAGTTGAGACAGTTATTATTTCGTCATTCCTTAATTTATATCAAACAAAAACTATACTAATAAATGGATTTACCTAAAGTAGCGGCTAAAGTGCCTGTAAAAGTGGAATTAGAAAAAGGCAAGAAATATGCATGGTGTACCTGCGGCTTATCTGATAAGCAACCCTATTGTAATGGTGCGCATAAAGGAACAGATTTTAGACCATTAGTTTTTGAAGCAGAAGAAACTAAAACAGCGCATTTATGTCAATGCAAAGCGACTAAAAATCCTGGCTTCTGTGATGGATCGCATAAGGCTTTGTAAAATTAGAACAGAGAAGCAAGAGTAGAGAATAGAGATGTATTTTGTTTAAAAAACAATGAATTTTTATCATTTTTTAAACGAAATCCATCTCTGCTCTCTGTTCTCTACTCTCGCTTCTATTTTATTGCTTCAATACATTATCCGTTCTATCCAAATCTGCCATCCGTTCAGATACATCTATTTCAACAGAACTAATCTTAGCTTTCTCTCCAGGTATTAAAAAAGTATAACTAGGATGCGTCCAAGGCCAATCTCCTAATACCGTTCTCTTCGTCGTACCTTCCTTTGGTTTTTCTCCCCTCATCATTCTTAATGGAATATAAAAAACTTCTTTTTGCCCATTCGTATAAGTCACCGTTACATCTAATGGCATTGGCATTAGACCTAATTTATCAATACTCACTTGTGTTTTACCATCTGAATTTTCCTCTATTCCCTTAATGGCGTAATTGATTTGATGAGTAGAACCAACCCAATACTCTTTATACCAATCTAATTCTAAACCAGATTGTTGTTCCATGATTCTTAAGAAGTCATTAGAATTAGGATGCTTAAATTTCCAAGTATTAAAATATTTTAGAAGCCCTGCTTTTAGATTTTCTTCTCCAATGATATAGCCTAACTGTGCCATATATACCGCTCCTTTAGAATAAGCTGCACGACCATAAGCAAAATTACTTTTGTAATGATCCGCATGAGTCGTCATAGGTTCCTCTTTACCAGACATAGCCAAAGCAAGGTAGCCTCCATAATTACCTGATTGCGGATTCTCTGCTTTATCCCCAGGTATCGTTCTAGTTGCACGCAAATGATCCATCGTCTCTGCACTTGCATAACTAGTAAAACCTTCATCCATCCAAGGATATAGACTTTCATTCGTACCTAAGATCATTTGATACCAAGAATGCATCAATTCATGTACAGATACCCCAACTAAACTGCCTAAGGTCCGCTCCCCAGTTATTAAAGTAGCCATCGGATATTCCATCCCTCCATCTCCTCCTTGGATAAAAGAATACTGCTCATATGGGTATTTTCCATAATTTTTATTGATAAACGTAAAGGCTTTATCCATAATTTTGGGAAGTGCTTCCCAATTATCTGTAGTTCTTTCATTCTTCTGATAAAAGAAATGCATCATTGGGCCATCCTTTGCTTGCCGTTTTGTATGCACATAATCTTGGTCTGCCGCCCATACAAAGTCATGTACATTCGGTGCAACAAAATGCCAAGTCAACTTATCTGCCTTAGAAGACCGTACACCGCTTCCCGCAGTCTCATATCCTTTTCCAATTTCATCTGGATTCTGTAAATATCCTGTACCTCCTATTACAAACTTTTTATCAATCTTAATTTTAACATTGAAATCACCCCATATACCATGAAATTCTCTTCCTACGTATGGATTCGCATGCCAACCTTGATAGTCATATTCACACATCTTAGGATACCATTGAGACATAGAATAAGCAATACCTTCCGAATTATCTCTACCCGTACGACGTATCTGAAGCGGTACTTGAGAAAGGAATTCCATATCGAAAATAGCAATACCATTTGGAGCAATTGGTTGTTTTAAAGTTACTTCGAGTATAGTTCCAGACTCTTCAAATTCTAGAGGAACACCATTTTGGGTAAGCGATTTTACTTGCGTGAATCCCATTTCATTAGTACCCAAATTATAGATACGGCTACCTACTCGTCGATCTGGATCTTCAATAGTTCTAGAACGAACATCCATCATACTCCCAGGCTGGAAAGCATTATAATAAAGATGATAAAATACTTTTGTCAATTCATCTGGAGAATTATTTATATAAATTAACCGCTGCTTGCCTTCAAATCGATGCTGAGTATCATCAAAATCAATATCCATCTCATACATCGCTCTTTGCTGCCATCTATCTACTTGTGCTATACTTGTGCTGTAAGTACCACAACACACTAAAAAGAGAATTAATAGTTTATACATTTGAATTTATTTAATTAGGCTTTACTGGAAAAGGTTTAAAAGATACTGGATAAGTATTCGAGTGTGTAAATGATTGATAAAATATAAATATAATTAAATACAATTTATAGGTTTTTAAACACATAGAAACATAGTTCACATAGGCGTTTCAAAAATTTTACTTTCTATTTTTTTGACCCTAACTATATGTTCTACTGTGCCTATGTGTTTAATTTTCTACGTGTTATCTGTATTGTATTCATGCTTAATATATTTAAGTTCCCCTAATTCTTTACACTCAAAGTATTCTTTTCTAATACAGCCTTGATAAAATATTAAAAGTTAATTGGTTTTATGGTCAATCCTTGTTGTTTTAAGAGGCGCAGCACACCATATTTCCCAGCTAAATGTCCTGCTCCAATTGCACAAAACAATGATTGTTCTGTAGCTAATTCGACAATTCTATCCGCCATTATTTTATTTCTATCTTTTAGCATAAATTTCCTAATCGGCCCAAGTCCTTTTTTAGAAACTTTATACAATTTTTGCATATCACCTGCATCATATAACGCTCCCAAATGTAACAACTGTTGTTTGTACTTACCAATATTTTTCACAATAGATAGTAGGTTTTTCAATTGGTATTTAATTGGAATTCGTTCTAACAATTGTAATTGCTCCTCAAAAGTCTCTATTCCTTTCAGAATTTTACCTTTCTCTTCTGCTGCTTGCCATAAGCTAGTATCCATCGAAATAGGATTACAATCAGCTAATATTCTTTCATTAACCAAATTAACAATCATTATGGGCTTCATTCTCAATAAAGAACGTAAGGGAAGTCCCAAAGATTTTAGTAGTTTTTTTTCTAACTTATTGAGTTGGGAAGTAGACAGCAAATCTGAAATTAATTGATCATCTTTTAATAAAGAGGATTTACCCAATAAGGTAACATCTATTTTATCTAAAGGAAACTCTGTAGCAAACACTTTGCACAAATCTATATAATTAAGATAGGTTTCTTGCCAGTTCTTTTCCTTTCGGGAAGGTTTCACATGCATTGTACCTAAAAGGTAAGAGATACCATTTAAATGTGCGCCTGATATTCTCCAAAATGGTGTTAGTTTGTTTTTTTTCAAATTGATTGATTATTCTATAAAGTCACACTAATAAGTGAAGTATAAAGTATAAAGTCGTAAGTATGAAGTCGTAAGACGTTGACAACCAATGTTTAAAAAATTATAATGGTCTACTTTATTTTGACACTTTTACTAAGGGGTAGATTATTTAATTCCTACTTCTTAATAAAAATTATATACAAAAAAACAAAAAAAGCCCAATCCAATCTAAATTGAATCGAGCTTTTTTATAAAAAATTATATTAGATCTTAAGGATTTCTTAAAGAATCTCTAATTTCTGTTAATAATTCTTCTTGTGTTGGACCTGCAACTTCTTCTACTTTGTTAGTCGCTCTATCGTAAGCTTTAACAACTTGGAAGATAACGAAAGCAATAATTAAAAAGTCCAGTACTTTCTGAATGAAATTACCATAGCCAATCTTTACTGCCGCTTTAGCTACTGATCCATCAGCCGCCATTTCTGCAGGTTGTAGGACATAACCTAGGTCAGAAAAATTAACGCCACCTAATAATGTACCAATCGGTGGCATGATAACATCATTAGTAAAAGAAGAAACGATTGCACCAAATGCGCCAGCCATAATTACACCGACAGCCAAATCGAGCACATTGCCCTTCATTATAAAATCCTTAAATCCACCCATTTTTTAAAATGTTTTAGTTGAGTTTGAAAATTACGTCAATGTTAAGACTATTTTTTGTTATTAAGTAACATTTGTTATAATTTTTAAGAGAATGTTTAAATCTATACCAATGTACTTACATGCCTTTTTACCTGATAATCAAGTATTTAAAATTTATACAATAAAATCATTTATAGTTATTTCCGTTCTATCTTACAAATTTTATAAAATAGTTATGTGTCAGTAATGATCTAAAAAAATATATTATAAAGTGACCAAATAGTAACATAAAAATAATATATTAGATACTAATTTATAAAGCATTAAATAGTCCTAGCACCATACACACATAAGGTAGCGTAATACAAACCAGTCATACATCAATTTTCATTTAGGGACTAAGAAATAAACCCTAACTTTACAAATCTTTTCAGGCATCTAGAATTGAAGTCTATATAAGTTAGGAATGAGTAAAAAATAATTTATTCTTCACTCATTCTTTATTCAACAAAATAATTAGCAAACAAATGACCACTTCTCCATTTTTATTATACTCAGATGGTAACGGCAACATTTTCGAAGATTTGTCCCTATATGCTTGCGGCAGAAGTGGCCATTTTGGACAAGAAGTAGCTATAGAAGACTGGATTGAATTACCAGAAGGTGGAAATTTATATGAATTACCAGGTAGAAAAGGGATTGGTATTGATGTGCGTACTGGTGCCGTAAGAGTTTGCGAAAAAGGTTGGGCAGTTGCCGCTTTTATTCCTCCTGCTTATACGGGTTTGTATATGGCTTCTTATGCAAATGATGAAAATGCAGAGGTCTTGCCTTTATTTTGCTATACGGCTGCTGCATGGCAGGCCGATAAATTTTATGTGTCAGCTATTAGAATTGAATCAGATATTAGGCAAGAAGCGGCAGGATATGATGATACTATAGTAGAAACAGGATTGGATGCCAAACTGGAACAGTTTCCAAATAATAGGTTAGTTGCCCATTTAGCTAATAATTGTGCATCAAGGTATGAATGTCCTGCAGCTAGAAATTATTTTATGGGCCGATGGGAATGCCCAATTCCTAGTTCTCCAGCCTGTAATTCCAACTGTTTGGGTTGTATTTCTTTTCAACCAGAGGAAGAATCTATTGTTTCTAGTCATGATCGATTGAATTTTAAACCTACCGCTGGGGAAATTGTAGAATACACCGTCCCGCATTTAATGAACGCGCCTTACCCTATTATTAGTTTTGGTCAAGGTTGTGAAGGAGAACCGCTCTTAATGTGGGAGACAATCAAAGAAGCAATCACGCAAATCCGAAAGTTCACAGATAAAGGGAGTATCAATATCAATACGAATGGTAGTATGCCTAAGGCAGTGGAAGCCTTATGCCAAGCGGGCTTAAACAGTATTAGAGTCAGTACTAACTCTGCTCAAAAAGCGCTTTATGATCCATATTACATGCCTAACAATTATCAATTTGAGGATATTGTGGAAAGCTTGAAGGTGGTCAATCGGCATGGAGGTTGGACTAGCATTAACTACTTCGTATTTCCTGGGGTAACTGATAGTGTTGCTGAATATGAAGCGCTACGTCAATTGATAAAAGACACTGGCTTAAAAATGATCCAGTGGCGGAATTTTAATATAGACCCAGATTGGTATTTAGAAAAAATAGGTTTAGAAGAAATAGGCGATTGTCTAGGAGTTAAGCAATTAATGGCTTTAATAAAGGAGGAATTTCCTCATATAAAGTACGGCTACTTTAATCCTCCTATTGAACGAATTAAAGGAGATTATGAAATGGATTTTGCACACTAGTCTTTTTAGAGTAGAGAATCGAGAGCAGAGAGTAGAGATGTATTTCGTTTAAAATAGACAAAATTCGTTGTTTTTTAAACGAGATACATCTCTATTCTCTATTCTCTATTCTCTATTCTCTATTCTCTATTCTCTATTCTCTATTCTCTATTCTCTATTCTATTTAAAATATGCACCCACCTATTATACAAGAAACGAAAGATTGGCTAGCGGTAAACAAAACCTCGGATATGGCAGTAGAAGGGTCGAAAGGTGGTAGCCCTACCGTACAGTCTACTATTTACGACTATCTCGCAGAAAAGCACAAAAAACCTTTTGTAGGAATGGTTCATCGACTGGATAGAGTCACTTCGGGAGTTATTTTAATCGCAAAAAAGAAAAGTGTTTTACGATTACTCAATGAAATCTTTAGAGAGCGACAAATACAAAAAACCTATATCGCTTTGTCAGACAGTGCTCCTATCATACCTAAGGCCTTATTAGAACATCACCTTCTAAAAGATACAGAACAAAGAAAGGCTATTTTATTTGATACTCCTCAAGCAAAAACAAAAGAATGTCGACTTCGATATGAATACCTCCAGCGATCTAGTAAGGACTATCACTTGATAAAAATTGAACTACTAACAGGAAAATACCATCAGATAAGAGCACAACTCGCTAGTATTGGTTGTCCGATAGTCGGAGATGAAAAATATGGTAGTACAATTGCCTATTCCAAAAGAGCAATCACATTACATGCTTGGCAATTACAATTTACGGACCCTACTACAAAAACCAATATTTTAATAAAAGCTCCACCTCCAATTAATCCTTTTTGGAACGATTTTAAGGAAATCTTACAATAAATTAAAGTTTTTCTTTACTTTGCTCCATACCCATTACGTAAAACCAGTTATTAACAACCAGTTGATAAATCCTAATATTAAAAGATATACATGAAATCGGATACGGTAGACTCAGAAATTACTACAATAAATGGCATGTTTTGGGTCCATTTATTTGTTACTTCTCTAGCTTGGATTGGCCCATTCCTCTTTTGGTGGCCGCTTATGATTCTTGCTTATGTTGTTGTACAATTACAATATCTATTGTTCAATAGATGCCTTATGAATGAAGGTCATTCATTAAAAGAAGAGCAGCACAATACTTTTTATCACTACATTTTAACAAAGATGGGTTTTAAATTAGATAAAAAGGTAGTGAAGTTTGTCGTCAGAAAGCGACTTAATATATTCTTAGGCTTATTTGTAATTCTTTGGCAAGTAGTACTCGGATTTAAGCCCTTACTCTTCTAATAAAATGCATATTGGGCTTGGCAGTATCACTGCCAAGCCCAATATTTCAATAGATAATTCTCGCCAACACTAGTAATTACGCTCTTTTATCTAGCCTAAATTTTCTATACGGAAATTCAATTCTTGATTAGCCTTAGAAATATAACCCAATAGGTACTTAAGTACTTGGACAAAATTAACCGTAATATTTTAACCACATAGATGCATAGGGCACATAAACGTTAACACCTATGTGCCCTATGTACCTATGTGGTTAAAAAAATCTATTGTGTTCTTTAATTTTGTCCAACTACTTACTTAGGCAAAGTGAAAGAATAAATTAGCCATTTTAAACTGCCCTTTTTCCTTCTAAGAAATCCTAAAAAAGGAACCGTAGCCCAGCTATGCTTAATT
>JALZWC010001021.1 GCA_023300255.1 Saprospiraceae bacterium
ACAAAATTCATAAGGAGCGTAGCTTCGTCACCGTATTTACTACATCTTGTAAAAGATATGTATATACCATAGCCAAGGAACGCAGGCAGGCGCAGAGAGGCAGGCTCATTTTTTTTATTGGCGATAGCCAATACTGAACAAATTACGTTAAACTTTAATGGAAAGTTTATCTAAACCACAAAAGTAGTTGACACTTTTTAACTTCTAAGATACGAAGAACGCCAAGTATAACTCGCTTTGTGTCTTTGTATCTTTGTGGCAATGTCAACTAACTAGATAAACGTGTCACTTTAATTTCTATTTTAATGGTTTAATAATTCCAAAACTTAAAATAAATAATTATGGAAAGAAGGCAATTATTTACGGGGTTACTTAGCAAAAAGAAGGCGGTAAAGACCAAGAATTCAGAGGCTCCTATGCTACCTACCCTAAATCCTTATCAAGGACAATGGACCTTTGGAGACGCCGCACACCTTTTAAGGCGAACTACTTTTGGTCCAACCTATCTTGCTATTAAAGAAGCAGAATCCCAAGGATTAGATGCTACTATGGAACAATTGTTAATGGATACTCCTTTGCCTCCTCTTCCCATTAATTATTATTTTGAAGATGATCCTACCACAGCTATTGGAGAGACATGGGTTCACAAAGCACATGATCGAACAATCAGGAATTTGAATACCTCAAGAAAGGTTTCTCTGAATGGTTGGCAAATGGGATTGTTTAATGAAGGAGGTGTATCTATTAGAGAAAAAATGGTGCTCTTCTGGCACAATCATTTTGTCACCTCTGATGTCGAGTTAGCCGCATACAACTTTCAATATTTAGATACGCTTCGTAGAAATGCTTTGGGTAACTTTAGAACATTTGCGGAAGAAATCACCGTAGCGCCTTCTATGTTACGGTACTTAAATGGAAATGAAAATACCAGAGAAGCACCTAATGAAAATTACGCTAGAGAGTTATTAGAATTGTTCACGATAGGAAAGGGAAATACGGTTGGTTCTGGAGACTATACCACCTTTACAGAGGAGGATGTTGTTGCCTTAGCAAAATCATTGACTGGTTGGCAATCCCGTGATAATGATGGCGTCGCATCTGGCGTCTTTAGAACTAATCGACATGACAATACTGATAAACAGCTATCTCATAGATTTGATAATGTTGTTATAAGTAATGGGGGAGCCGAGGAATATAAACAAGTAATCGATATTGTATTACAACAGTATGAAACGGCTCGGTATATCAGTAAAAGACTCCATATATGGTTCGTTGGAGCAGACATAGATGCAGATATAGAAGCCAATATTATCGACCCAATGGCTGCTTTGATAAGAGACAATAACTATGAATTGAAACCAGCAATAAAAGCACTTTTGACAAGTGAATATTTTTATCAAGCTTCTATAAGGGGTTGTATGGTCAATCACCCAATTGATTTCCTTTTTAAATTGGTTAATACATTTGAAGTTGCCCTACCTAATAATATCGAAAGAAAATACAGAGCATGGGTAGAAATACATAGAGCTGCGCAAGATTTAGATATGACTATATTGGTTCATCCAAGTGTAGCAGGTTGGAAGGCTTTCCATCAAGCACCTCAATACTATGACGTATGGGCTAATTCTGTTTCTCTTCCACAAAGAGAAAAGATTATAAATACTTTATTAGATGGATTAAGCACTGGCGGACAAAGAGTCATTCAAATAGATCCTTTAGCCGTAATTAGTAAATTAGAGAATCCGCTTGAACCAGATGATTTAATTAAAGACTTGGCCAATACCCTTTTTCCAAATCCTATCTCCGAAGGACAGATCACATTTTTAAAAGAGATCTTGATCCCTGGTTTACCAGATTATGAATGGACGGTAGAATACTCGGATTATATTTCAGACCCTGATAGTGAGGATAAAAGAATAGGTGTGGAAAATAAGCTGAAAGCGCTTTTTAGTACAATGCTGAAAATGCCAGAAAATTATTTAATCTAAGAGTTTGTCGAAACAGACTTTTAGAAAATTGACGTTTTTTTTTCCTATTCCTTCGGAACAGTTCTTTAGCATTTTTTGCAAATGAACAAAAGTAGCTTAGACCTCTGGTCTGAGTAGCCTTAACATACATCTACTCAGACCAGAGGTCTAAGCTACTTTTTGCAAAAATCATCAAAGAACCAAAATCATTAAAAATGAAAAGAAGATCTTTTATAAAAACAGGTTCCATCTTATCTACGCCTTTAGTTATGGGAGGTGTCTCTGTAGCGCCAATCGTCCAAAATACGCTCTCAAGGTTGATGAATCAGGATTCTGATAGAGTACTCGTGTTAATCCAATTGAATGGAGGTAATGATGGACTCAACACCATCATTCCATTAGATCAGTATGAAGGTTTGACGGCCGTCCGACCACAAGTCCTTATTCCAGAAAATAGTACTATAAACATAACAGACAAAGTAGGTTTTCATCCTAGTATGGCTGCCATGAAAGAGATTTTTGATGCAGGACACATGAGCATCATTCAAGGCGTTGGCTATCCCAATCAAAATAGATCTCACTTTAGATCCACCGATATATGGCATACGGGTTCAGATGCAGATAAATTTCTTAACACTGGATGGTTAGGTCGATATTTGGATAATTCGAATGCTAATTATCCAGCAGATTTTCCAAATGAAGAATGCCCAGATCCATTTGCTTTGACAATTGGTTCTTCCGTTTCTGAAACTTGTCAAGGAATGGCTGGAAATTTTAGTTTAGCTTTAATTGATCCAGAGAATCTCAGTCAATTGAATACCCCCATAAATAATGATTTAACGGAAGGTTGTTATTCTAGTAAGCTAGATTTTTTGACTAAAACCATAGAGCAAACAAATGCATACGGAAGTGTCATCCAAAAGGCGAATGATTTAGGAAGTAATGCTTCTACACTTTATAATGAAGGTGATACGCTAGCACAAAAATTGAAATTGATTGCCAAATTGATTAAAGGGGGACTTCGGACTAAAATCTATGTAGTCAGCCTTGGTGGATTTGATACACATGCAGACCAAGTAGTGGACGGCGAAACGACTAATGGTGTTCATGCAGAATTACTTAAATCCTTATCAGAAGGTATTTATGCATTCCAGGAAGACCTTAAAGCTTTAGGGCTATTAGAAAGAGTCGCAGGAATGACCTATTCCGAGTTTGGTCGAAGAATACGATCGAATTTCAGTAATGGAACAGATCATGGGACAGCAGCACCATTGATTTTATTTGGTTCCTGTGTATTACCTACTATTCATGGAGACAATCCAGAAATCACAGAAGATGTAGATGCTCAGGAAGGTCTACCAATGCAATATGATTTCAGATCGGTCTATGGGTCTGTTTTAGCAGATTGGTTTGAAGTAGATGAAAATATAATCAACGAAGTATTAGTAGGAGATTTTCAAAAAATTCCATTATTCGAAGGCTGCGCATCTATCTCTACTGCGACAGAGGATTTAGCTAAAATTGTTGATATAAATATATACCCAAATCCTACCATTAATCTTATGAATATTGAGTTCAATTCAGGAGGAGAGCATATTAAAATCAGCATTTTTGACACCTTAGGTCATGAAGTAAAAGTACTAAGTAACCAGCGTTTTAGTGCTGGTGTTCACTCCTTACAATTCGAAACACATAATCTGCCTAGTAGTGCGTACTTTATTAGATTGCAAACTAAGCATACTCAAAAAACATTACGGATGTTGAAAATATAAGAAATCAAATTTTAAAAAAATAGTGTAAAACTAGGCTCGTATATTTTGGTATTAGTTTTTGCTTTGTACCTGCCTGCCAAGGTTATGATATATACATAAGTATTCAGCATTGGCTGTCGCCAATAAAAAAAATGAACCTGCCTTTCAAGAAACGCAGGTTCAAAAATTATCATTGGCAACAGCCAATTTTTAATAGTAACACTTAATTTTATAAACTACGCCTAGTTTCTACTTTAAAAGTGGTTTTATTCCGCCACTGCAAATACTTATGTATATACGATAGCGTTCCTTGGAAGGCAGGTACAAAGTTAAAAACAAAGGTAAAAGAAACAGAAATCGAGCAGAGATGTATTTCGTCTGTGTTTGAACGAAATACATCTAACTTTTCTATTCTAAAATCTGTATGGTTTTAAAGTTTGATTAAATAATCTTAATAAATTTAAGCGTTTGTATTCGCTTGACTCCTTTTTGATAATCACTGCCAATTGCTCTAATAGTATAAGTGCCAGATGGTAAGCCTGCTATATTTTCCGATAAGGTCGTATCACCTAAAAAATTAGATTGCTCTGCAATGGTACTTACAATTCTCCCTTCAATATTTAAAATATTGATCTTCAGATCAATATTATGCTTGCTATGAATAGTGAGATAGAGTTGATTAGCAACTGGATTAGGACTAACTTTTATAAGGTCTTTGACGATTAAGGTATTGGACTGTATGCTGGTAACAATCGTAGAATTATAACTTGGTCCAGTGTTCGCTTCTGTAGCAATTGGTTGAATCAAAATGGTAGAAGGATATTCACTGCAACCCAAATCTTTTTCATTGATAGCTGAAGGTCGACTCTGCCCCATCAGGTCAAACAAAATATCGGCATCTATTTCATCCATACCTTCAAATTCAGGAAGCGCTTTATAACCTGAAAGCGCAGCATTAATCGCTGTGCTGTTTTCAGATAAGCCAAAAAAACCTTCGCTATTTTCTTCTAACTGTGGATCTATTATTTCAATTCCACTCGCTGGCCTTGTTATTCCTAAATTATTAGAGGCAATATTTCCGATCCATTTTTCTGTTCCAGTTGGATCCTCGAATACAGCATCATCTGGCTTCGAAAAAATATTATTAGCAAAAGTCACATTAATAGGTCGGTCATTGCCATTACCCCCAAGGCGGACCTCCGCACACTCAATTATCGTATTAAAGGCTATATTGATATTAGCTAAAGGGTCTGAGTTCTCATTTTGAAGAAAGATGGGACGATCCTCGAGTTCATAAAAATAATTATTGTAGATATAATGGTCCTGCCCTTCTCGAACTCTAACGCCTCCTTTACCATTCAAAAAGAAATTCCCATACACGATTGCACTAGAACCATGACGAAGGACTAACTCGGCTTTCGGATTATTCTCGAACGTATTAAATCGATATACATTCTCGGTTGCTTTACTAGATATAAGTTCCCCATCGCCATTACATTGTGTAAAATAACAATACTCTACTAAGGTCCGACTAATCCGATTCGCTTGGGTACTCAAGCCAATTCTAATCGGTTCTATACCTAAATCGTTTCCACTACCGTCAAAGTTTTTAAAAGAGCAATACTGTATCTTATGAAACCCAGGATTTGATTCATGTACTAGAATCGAAAGAATATTTTGATCATCCAAATTCAGTCTATTCTCAAAATTACAGTAAGTGATATCTACAAATTGACTCGATTCCCGTACCCTCAAATACTTATAACTTCTGTATCCACGAATATTGTTTTGGGTAAATAGAATACGATCTCCTCTGATACTGATTACATCATCTGTTCCGACGTTACCATCCAAAAATTGAAAGCCCCGCATGGTAACAAAATCACCCGTAATATTCACTTTTGAAGCTCCCGTAAATATAGTGCCGCCTAATGTCTCCGCAGTTATATAAACGTTATTAATAGAGATATCCATCTCGATATTGGAATAAGTGCCAGTTCTCCAGATTATAGTATCTGCTGAACTGTCATGAGCAGAATCAAATTCTTGTTGTGAGTTTACATAAATAGCTTCTGCATTTATGCTAGTTGAATAAAATAATATGCAAAAGATACTTGTACTTATTAGTCGTAATAATTTCATTAAATACTATTTGTAAAGAATTTTGATGGAGAGGAATCCTACTCGTCAATGTTTACGAATAGGAAAAATAAAAACTACCCACTCTATGTGCTAGGAATGGGTATCAATTCCTTCAAAGTTAGGAAATTTATTGGATTAAAAATTAAGATGCTATGAATATAAAATAGGTCAACAGCCTCTGTGACTGTTGACCTATAAAATCAGTGCTATTGTTAGAGGTCGGGAGAAATCTATAGACTGCTTGTTTCTTTGGTTATGTTCATACCCTTTCGATGTTGGTAATGGGGAAAAATTTAATTGGGATTACGTAATCAAAGCTTATTTATTGCCCTAATACTTTGTATTAGATTTTTGATCTAATAAATCAGGCTTATAGTGCTCCGCTAAAGCTCTAGTACCTTTCGCTAAGACTAAAGTATCCAAACCTACCCCGATCATCAATGCGCCTTCGTCAGTATATGCTTGAATCAATTCTTTAGACCCTGTCAAAAAGCCTGCAACTTTACCTGACTTTACAATTTTTCGAATGCATTCCTTTACTAGTGCCACCACTTCTGGATGTCCAGGCTGTCCAAGGTAGCCCATTGTAGCGCCCAAATCTGCTGGTCCTAAAAAGACCACATCCAATCCTTGTACTTGTAATATGTCGTCCAATGCCTCTACGCCTTTAATAGATTCTAATTGACCAATACAACACATTTCTTGATTGGCCAATTTAAAATAATCATTCACTCGATTCCATTGAGCTGCTCTAGCGAGTGCTGTTCCAACACCTCTAATTCCTTCGGGTGGGTACACCATCGCTTTTGCAATTAATTCCGCTTGATCTCCAGATTCAATCATTGGAACTAAAATAGACTGTGCGCCTGCATCCAATAATTGCTTTATAAGAACAGGGTCTACAGATGGAATTCTTACAATAGCAGGAACGTCATAGGACTGTATCGCTTGCATATTATGCACAATGGTCCGTAAATCAAATGGCGCATGTTCCGCATCAATTAGTACCCAATCAAAACCTGCTCCTGCACAAATTTCTGCTGCATAACTATCTACTATGCCATTCCAAATTCCATAGGTTGCTTGTCCAGTTACTAATTGTTGTTTAAATTTATTTTTTCTTATTTGCATTATTTTTGTTATTTTATTGTTTATTGTTGTAAAGGTTTTTTATAATAAATCAGCTGAAAATTTTGTCGACTTCGCCGCCAAATGATTATTTATTGAACGCAGAGGTGGAGAGGTTTTTTGGCTACCGCCGTCGGATGGCTATGAAAACCTTATCATCGGACGGCGGTAGCCATCCGACGATAAGGTTTGGACAATGTTAGCAGTGTAGCACTTTTTTAGTTGACGAGTTGACGATCTAACTGTGCCTATTTGTTTAACTGTCAACGTGTTATTTATATTTAGAGCGTCAGATAAAAAAGTGGTAATATTTAGTTTTTCATAAAAAGCTTGCACAACTCAGAGAGTCGTGTTACACTTAGCTATGAAACGTAACACAACTCTCTGAGTTGTGCCACATTCTACCGCTTTTATATCTGACGATCTATTCTGCTCCTAATTCTTTATACATCAAACCTATCTAATCACAGTTAAAAAAATATGAACTATCAAATAAAAAATATTAGACCTTTTATTGGCTCCAAAGATTATGAATTATCAAAAGCGTTTTATAGAGCACTAGGCTTTGAAGAAATTATCCTTTCAGAACAAATGTGTTTATTCAAAGTTAGGGAAAACCTTAGTTTTTATTTACAAGATTATTATGAGAGAAAATGGGTGGATAATTCCATGGTATTCTTAGAAGTAGATGATGTTGATCAATGTTATAAGGCAAAAAGTGAGAATAAATTGGTCGTTTTAAGCTAGTCATTTTTTACTCTAAGGAATTCTGAAAAACTAAGCATAGCTGGGCTACGGTTCTTT
>JALZWC010001022.1 GCA_023300255.1 Saprospiraceae bacterium
AATGAAGGAGAATTGTTGATACTTTGACTGAGTTAAAGTGAAAAATAAGAGCAAAAGAAGCAGCATAAGTTACGAAGTTATTTCATACACATTCCTTATCATGTTTCTCTAAAATTTCCCCCTTTACCCTTAATAATTCAATCTTACTCATATTTTGAAGCTTTTATCCTATTTCTAAACTCACACCCATCCTATTCCTTCTTCACCAACAAGCCATTAAACAACAACTCATTAATATATTCCGCATGAGCATCTACTGCTTCTTTTGAAAAAGAATCAATACCATAGGCTTTTTGCATCAGATAAGAGCGAGAGAAAAAAGTGGTAATAGAACCGATAATAAAAGAAGTTATATGCGCTTGCGGAATATTACGGATCCTACCTTTTTCTATTTCCTCTGCTATTAGATTCTCCATATTCGAGTATATAGGTCGTAGTAATTCCTCCACTAACCAAGTGGATCTTGAAGAATTCGAAAAAACTTCTTGAACGATTATTTGTTGAAATTCAGGATGTTTAGCTGAAGTATGGACTATCTTTTTGTTGAAGAATTTTAATTTTTCTAGTCCATCTATTCCGTCAACAACGGTAAATAGATCATTGATTTCTTCCGCAATTTTTATCCCTACAAGGGTCATTGCTTTTTTCCATAACTCTTCTTTATTACCAAAACGATAGTTCAATAGAGATACCGCTACTCCTGTCTTTTCTGCTAAACTTTTTAGACTCACGCCGCCGAATCCCTTTTCCGCAAAACTTTTTAACGCTATTCGTAAAATCTCTTCTTTATCAATTCCCATTTTTTCGGTGGGCCGTCCTACTGATCTTTTTGACTTCTTGACTCCTGATTTTTTATCTCCTGATTTCATATCGTATCAATTTAGCATAATAGTTCTGGACACAGAGTTCACAAAGAAGACGCAGAATTCACAGAGTGAGCAAGTGAATTGTAAATCTTTGTGTGCTCTGTGTCCACATAAAATATCCAGTAGTCTGCAATATACGTTCTTAAGCAATTTCAAATGTTTAAAGTACAAAAAAACTATTTAGAGAGCAGGAAATAACTAATCTACCTAGTCTAAGCCCCTCTATATTCTCATTTTGAAGATTCATTATCTACAAGTCAATCCGACTATCGCAGGAGGGAATTACTACACCATATCGGGTAGTTTATCTAAAACATGCCCCTTATCTCTTGATTTTTAGCTTTTTATTACAACAAATTGTGCATTTAATACATTTAATTGTAATATTGTTCAATAAAATAATCATATCATTTAATTTAAGAATATTTTTATTTAATAACGCTATAGTTTTATAAAAAAGAATATATTGAATCAACAAGCATTTTTATTACCAAATACAGGAAGAAATATAACAGAAACGACCTCTGTTCAAAAAGAAATTTCCTCCATACAGCAACAAGAAATTCTTGCTGATTACGAATTATTAATACAGAGTCGTGTTGCAAGTAATCATATTCGTCGGGATGTCTTAAGTGGTAAAGCTAAGTTTGGAATAGAGAGTGCAGGGAAAGAATTACTCCAAATTGTCTTGGGAAAATATTTTAAAAAAGGAGATTTTTATTCGGGCTATTATAGAGATCAAACCTTTATGATGAAAATGGGCTTGGCTTCTATTCAAGATTTATTTGCTTCCTTATATGCAGATACTCAAAATGATAAATTCTCTGGAGGCAGACAAATGAATGGACATTTTGCGACTCCCTTTACAACAGAGAATGGGGATTTGTTGCCATTAGTCAATCAATATAATGTTACCTCTTCTGTCTCTGCTCTTGGCGGACACATTTCAAGAGCACTAGGAGTAGCCCTAGCTTCTAAAAAATTCAAAAAGCAACAAATCATTTCAGATCAAAGTAATGCAGGAGCGGAAGTTAGTTTTTGTATCCTTGGAGATGCAACTACTTCAGAAGGGATTTTCTTTGAGTCCATCAATGCCGCTTGCGTCTTACAAATTCCACTAATTTTTGTTGTTCAAGATGATGGGTATGGCATTTCTGTTCCCGTTGAACATCAAACAGCTAAAGGATCTATTTCAAAAGCATTAGCTGGATTTCAACGACAACACCCTAATGAAAAAGCTTGCGAAATATATCCAGTCAATGGATGGGATTATGAGGCACTTCAAACTACCTTTGCCGAGGCAGTAGCGATGGCTAGAAAAAATCATGTTCCTTGTGTGGTACATGTCAAGCAATTAACGCAGGGTAATGGCCACTCGACTTCTGGTAGTCACGAGCGTTATAAATCAAAAGAGCGGTTGACTTGGGAACAGGAGAAAGATTGTCTGGTGCAATTTGAAGAATGGATAATTAATAATAACTGGGCTACTCTTGCTGAATTAGAAGCTATCCAAAAAACGGCGAATGAAATTTGTAAAAAAGAAAAACAAGCAGCATGGATCGCTTACCAAGCCCCATTTAAAAATGCGCTATCAGAAATAAAAGAGCTAATAACGGATTTAATTAATCAACACCCCACTCTTCCACACCTACAAGAAGTCAATAAAGAATTAACAACATTTACTAAAGGAGAAATTAGTCACTTGTTAGAGTTGACGGAACAAATATTCTACAATTGGGATGCTTCTGAAAATAACGTACTCCAACCCTTACATCAATGGTACACTCAATATAAAAAACAATTAGAGACAAGCTACCAAACAGAACTTTATAGTAACACCGAAGCGTCTGCTTTAAAAGTACCTGTTCATACTCCAGAGTATGCATCAGGAAAACCTAAGATGATAAATGGTCATGAAATCCTAAACCATTATTTCGATCAATTATTTGAGAACAACGATTCCGTTTATGCTTTTGGACAAGACGTCGGCAAAATTGGAGGAGTTAATCAAGCCTATGTAGGTTTACAAAAAAAGTACGGCGAGGATCGAATCTACGATACGGGTATTCGAGAATGGACGATTGTGGGACAAGCCATTGGTATGGCTATGCGTGGCTTACGACCAATAGGAGAAATTCAATATTTGGATTATTTGGTCTATGCATTGCCTGCCCTTACCGATGACCTTGCGACTATGCGTTGGAGAACCAAAGGGATGCAGAAAGCACCTGCTATTATACGCACAAGAGGACATCGTTTAGAAGGTGTTTGGCATAGTGGATCACCAATGAGTATGTTACTGGGTAGTCTAAGAGGCATTTATTTATTAACGCCAAGAAACATGACGCAAGCCGTTGGGATGTATAATACCATGTTGCAATCAGACGACCCTGCCATTATCATAGAGCCACTTAATGGGTATCGAAAAAAAGAACAATTGCCGACCAATCTATCTTCCTTTACCGTTCCTTTAGGGTCACCTGAAATTCTTAAGGAAGGAAAAGATATTACACTCGTGACTTATGGAGCCTGTGTGGCAGTAGCAAACGAGGCAGCAGCGCAATTAAGCAAACATAATATTAGTATAGAATTAATTGATGTTCAAACACTACTCCCTTTTGATTTGGAACATCAAATTGGAGCATCCCTAAAGAAAACCAATCGAGTTATATTCTTAGATGAAGATGTACCTGGAGGCGGAACGGCCTATATGATGCAAAAAGTTTTGGATGAGCAAGATGGCTATCATTTATTAGATTCAAAGCCAGTTGTTATTTCCGCTAAGGTACATAGACCGCCCTATGGAGATAATGGAAACTACGTTAGTAAGCCTCAGGTATTTGATATTGTTTCCGCAGCTATTCGATTAATGGAAGAGACTCGTCCATCGGAATTTAAAACAGTAGCTAATCTTTTTGGCTCTTGAAAAATTTAATAATTTGCAGAAGGCCTACGTTTACTAAACTTCAAAAGTTTAGCAAACGTTTATATTGCGCTCCAAAAAAATTGAAGAAAGAATTACTCGTCATGGTCCAAGCGGAAACTGTTCCGAATAATTGAACTAAGTAACGATAAAACAATAACTCCGCCATCTGGACGGATTTATTATTTCATCGTTACTAATTACGATTCTTCTTCTACAAAACCCGGCCATCCACTCATATACTTAATAAATTTATTACTTAGCCCTTCCTTTAAAAGATGTTGCACTGAAACTGGTGTTTCTACTGGTTCAAAATTTGGGTTGTTGATTACTTTAATTGGAAAATCATGATGAAGAATAGCTGCACGTCCAATAGCTACAAAATCTACCCCAGCATTTAAAATTTTAGTAACATCTTCTCCCGTTCTAATTTTTCCCGCTACCGTTAGCAATACCTTTTTTAAATCTAAAGAAGTGAAATGTTCTAATAAAGAGAAATCCTGATATTTTTCTTCCACTGGTTTTTTAAAAGAATCCCAAAGTGAAATATCTAAGAAATCAATCTTATTTTCATCTATCAACCTTTGGCAAACCAACTTTATTTCTTGAATGTCCATTCCAAATTTTTCAGGGGACAATCTCACACCCAACAGAAAATTCTTACCACAAACTGCTCTAATTTCATTAACTATTTCAAACAAAAGACGGGATCTATTTTCCAAATTTCCTCCGTAAATATCTGTCCTTTTATTAATCTTTTCACTTAAAAATTGAGTTATAATATAGCCATGAGCACCATGAATTTCGACCCCATCATATCCACTTTTTTTTGCCCTTATAGCAGCGGCTACAAAATCATCTTTAAGTTGTTTTACAGCTGCTAGAGAAAGTGCTTTTGCTCCATATTTTTCATGTTCTGATGGACAAACAGGAGCTTGTTTAATTAATTCACTTGGGGAGCGCATTCCAGCATGATGTAATTGTACAACAGCTACACTTCCATGCTTTTTAAGCGCTGTTGTGATTTTTTGGTGCCCAGGAATATGTTTATCTGAAAAGATCCCCAGTTGCCCAGAAAACCCTTTTCCTATTTCTTGGACATGAGCTGCACAAGTCATGACTAATCCAAATTGTCCTTTGGCTCGCATTGTCAACCAATGTAGCTCCTCTGGGGATAGTTGACCATCTTCAAAACTTTGTTGATTGGTCAATGGCGCTAACATAAATCTATTTTTCATGGTCACCCCGCAAGCAAATTGTATGGGTGTATTGTTATTTATAGGCATAATTTATTTTGATGACTGAAAACAATTAAGTAACGA
>JALZWC010001023.1 GCA_023300255.1 Saprospiraceae bacterium
CGCGTGGTATTACGAACAGAATTCCGCAGCAACGATGCCTTATTCCATATTGATGGAAATAGCTTTACAGCCTTGTGGTTTATTGGGCGCTTACTTAGGGAGTACTTTAAAATTCCCAGATCAAAATCTTTACTTCCGTAACTTGGATGGAGAAGGGGAAACGTTTGATTTACCAGTAGGCACAGACTTTAGAGGAAAAACGATTACCAATAAATCAGTATTAGCTTCTTCCGTTGCATTAGGTGGAACGATTCTACAAAACTATACTTTTGAATGTGCTGTTGATGGGCATGTATTCTATAGAGGAAAGTCTTCCTTTGGTTTCTTCCCAGCAGAAGCTTTAGCTTCTCAAGCAGGATTGGATAAAGGCGCAGAAATAGAACCTTGGTACAAAACAGAAGAGCTATCGACGGAAGACTATATGCAAATCAAACTAGATTCGCTTTATGGAAAAATGAAATTGTCGAAAGCCCCAGTAGACAAACCACATTACCGCCTAGCCGAAGATCAACTAACCCTAGTTGATAATTTGCGAATCGCAAAAGATAAAGGGCAATACGGTAAAGGTTATATTCACGCCACTAAATTTGTAAAACCTTACGAGTGGTTCTTCACTTGCCACTTCTACCAAGATCCTGTAATGCCTGGTTCTTTAGGCGTAGAGGCGATTCATCAAGCAATGCAGGTATTTGCCTTGCAACAAGATTTAGGAAAGGCCTTCCAGTCACCAAAATTTGTGCAACTACCTAATCATAAAACGAATTGGAAATATCGAGGACAGATTCTAACGCATGTCAAAGAAATGCATTTAGAGGTGCATATTAAAACGGTTGAGCAGCGTGGTGCGCAGTTAGCGATTATTGGGGATGCTTACTTGTGGAATGAGGGAATGCGGATTTATCAGGTGACGGATTTGGGGCTTGGGATTGAGGAGGCTTAGATTTCGACAAAGAAGGCATTAATTTTATGATAAGAGAAAACGAATTTTAAATCCTACTAAAATGGCAATAACTAGCTACGGAAAAGACTATTTAACATCTATTCAATTTCCACATCTCAAAAGCCAAATCTCTTTTAATTATTGGGATTTATGGATTTCTATTATTATTGAAAATAAGTGTAATGATAAAAAGATAGAGATGTTAGAAGAATTTCTAAAAGAAAACAAAAAAAATCATAACTATCAAACGCCTTGCGAAGAATTACTCAGCGAGATAGCCTCCTATAAGGAAAAAATAAACAAACATCAATTAACACCTGCACAAATCATAGAAGCGATAGCTGATAGCGAATCCGATTTAGGTTTTATAAAACAGCAACAAAAAAGGGCAGTTAGAAAAATTCTTTCTCTTAATTATTCACCAAAAGACAAGACGGTTGCTATGGAAAATACGCCTCGTAAAATTAAATCAAGAACGGCTTTTGAAGGTACACTACATTCTTTTTGGGATGGGGAAGAAACAGAAGCAATGCCTGGTGATTATAGAGATATTTTTAGGAAAAAATTCAAAAAATCAGGCTTTTATACCAAACACCAAACTTTTGCATTAGAGGAAAAACTACAAAAGAATATAGACAAGCTGACTAAAAAAGCAAATACTTATAAGTTATTCGCAATTTATAGAGGTTTCCTAACGATCGTTATCCAAAAAACGGGACAAATAGATGACTCTTTTGGAAATATAGGAGAACTAGCTAAAAATATATTTCATCTTTATATTGGCTTAGATAGAACTATATTAGCATCACCAAAAGAGGATTTCTATAGAGATATATTACAGTTAATGATTTGGGAAGATTATGGCTATTTTTATGAACTTTATGATTCATTTTTCAAAGAAATACCTACTAATGATATTGATATTGTAGAATCCCTTCTACTACAAGAAAAAGAAGTGTTCCAAGAACTAGGTTTCGAATATCAAGAAGAATCAACTTTGTCTTTTTTAGCTCATTTGTATTCGTATCATCAGCAATTTGATAAGTTTGTAAAACTCGCTGAAGAGTTAGGTACTAAGAGATGGATGCCAATTGATTTATTAGTGGCGGCAGCAGTTAAAGACAATAAAGAATTAGCACTTGCTGTTTATGAGGCTGCATTGAAAGACGTTGATAATTATCATAAAAAAAGTATACAGAAAAAATATGAAGAATTAAAAAATAAGCAGTGATGAATTTATTAGAAAGAATCAAAAAGATTGAAGCCTTAATAAACGGTGCAACTACAACAGGAGAAAAAAATGCGGCTCTATCTGCAAAAGATAGATTGCTAGAAAAACATATTACGAAAGGTATGCCTAAAAAACTTGAAGAGTATAGGCTGTACACGAGTGATAGTTGGCATAAGAAACTCCTAATAGCTATTTGCAGAAAACATGGCATCCAACCCTATAGATATAAGCGGCAAAAATATACTACGGTCATGGTTAATATCAATCCAGACTTTTTGAATGATATTCTTTGGCCTGAATATTTGGAATATTCTAAACATTTGGAAAAACTAGTAGAAGAAATAACAGATGACTTGATTGGCAAGATACATAAACATGAAGATGAGAATATAGTTCATGGGCGGTTGGAGTGAGGTTCTATTATTCTTTTTCTAACTCTTTTACCATTTCTTTAATTTCAGATTTAATAAAAGTCAATTCTTCTTTTGTTGCTTCTTCTTTAGCGTATTGCAGAACATCATCGGTAAAGTGTTCTATAGATTGAGGAGGAGAAATTTTTGATTTTGTATTTTTCATTTGTCCAAATTTTCAAGAATTTTAAATTATATTCACTTAAACCGAACCTGTAAATTCAACTTAATGAAATACTCTCCTTCTTCTTTGTAAACCCATCCAAACTTAAAAGGCTTTGCACTTTTAGAAGTAGAAGGATGACCTGGGTTTTCTTTATCTTCACTAGTAGAAGCTTGCTCCAATTTAGTATGGTTAATTAGATAATCTTGAAATTTATTCTTATCACAAATATGATAACAAAGAACGTCGCCGTCTGATTTTACAATAATAATACCACCAGTAGCATCATACTTACCCGTCCAAACAGATTCTGGAGTCATGCCTAGTGCATAGTCAGAGAGTAAATTCTTAACCTTGAATTCGTAGAATGGATGCCCAAGAGACATATTATAGTCTAATGGGTTTTCTTCATTAAGTTTGTTGATTAAATCAATGACATTGCTAATGCTATAACGGAATTTGTAGTATAATATATAAGACAAAATTAAAGGTACACTGACATCAAAATAC
>JALZWC010001024.1 GCA_023300255.1 Saprospiraceae bacterium
ATCTTTGCTTCTTTTCGCATTGCTTGCATTAAAGAAGTTCTAATCTGAGACTGTGTAGTTGCAGATGCTTCTTTTCTCAATTGAGGTATATTTAATGGCGCTCCAGCAGCAGGCTTATTCTTAACCTTTACTACATACACCCCACTATTACCAATAATTGGCTGAGAGACACCATTGACAGCTGTATTGAAAGCTGCTGCTATGACTTTAGGTTCATTACCTAAGCCTTGTGTGAATTGAGATTCAAAAGTAACATCTGCTGCCTCTTCTACATCTACACTAAATTGAGACGCTACAGCTGCTAAATTATTATTAGAGATTTTACCTTTGATTAATTCTCCTTTCTTTTGATTTCTTACTTGTGCTTCTATATCGTCTTTGATGTTAGCTAGACTAGGCATACCTGCTCCTTGAACACTCTTTAAACCAGCAATTACATACTTATTAGCGTAGTATTCTGCTTGATCTTGGAAAGAGTAGACCGTAGGAGATACGCCGTTAATATCTGTATTCGGATCAAAAGCCCATCTAATGATATCTCTTGCATCTGAGCCATTTCCTAAGTTACCTAGTGCATAGTCATTAGACTTTACACTTGGAGAACTCTGTGCAGATAAAACACCATTACTGGCTACAGTCGTATTTAAATCACTTAGATTTCTATTATTCGCTAAGAACTCATTAGCTTCATCAAATATTCTACTCTGTGTATCTTCACTAGGTGTTATCGTTTGATTGATATAAGCTAGTTGTACTCTTTCTGTAGAGTTTCTATATCTTGATAAAGGTTCAATTAAATGCACCCCATACTGTGTTCTAACACTATACAACTGGCCAATATTCCCGAAAGATGCAATATCTCCGTATGCTGGTACAAATTGATTTGGTGGAATATTTTCATATTTACCGCCGTTTTGAGCACTACCAGGATCTTGACTTAAGCTAGCTGCTAAATCAGCAAAACTTGCACCACCTTCAATAGCTGTTTTGATACTGTCTATTCTTTGTTCCGCAGTTGTGAAACTAAGCGGGTCAGCTGCATTGATTAAGATATGTCGAGTTGTAGCAGAATCAGGTATCATCTTTCGATCAACTACCTTCATTGCTCTATAGCTCTTACCTTCTACAAAAGGACCATAAACTTCACCAATAGATAATGTTCGTGCTTGATTTTGAATATTTGCTGGTAAAGTATTGATATCCAACCATTGCTCTGAAGCAGTACCATCGTTAACCTCTGCAAATGCCGCTACATCAGTAGTTGTTCGGAATTGCGTCATGGACTGACTTAATGATGCTCTTAAGTTAGCAGAATCAGTAGAAGTAGGTAATACGTCAAATACGACATATTCTACTCTTCTAGTTTCTTCATCACTATAGAATTTACCTTTGTTAGCTGTTAAAAAGCTTTGGTAGTCTGCATCTGTTAAGCTTACTTCACTATCATCAATATCTGCAAAAGGAACCTTTACATAGTCAAGCGTTGCTTTTTGGTTTTTATCACCAAAAGTTTGCTCTACCATCCAAGTTGGTGTATACAAGGCTTTAGAAACCATTGTGCTCAACTTATACTGCAAACGATCCTTAATAATTTCCTTTTCTTGATGTGCCCAATATCTTCGCAAATCAGGAGTCATTGTTCCTCCTTCAATTTGTTGCTTAATTTGGTTCAATTGATTGGCATCCACTTGACCTGTCTGTGGATTCATGAATCTAGAAGCAATGACAGGACTTGGAGTATTACCAAATTGTAGATCCATCAATTCTTTCTTACTTACGCTTAAGCCTAAATCATCTGCTTGGTCAGTAACAATTGCTTCTTCTACAAAATAATTCCAAAGAGCACTTCTACGCCCAAAAACGTCAGAGGAGTTACCATATACTAATTGCTCTGCATTTTGGAATTCATTCCAATCGACTGCTTTGCCATTAATACTTCCTAAAGACATGTTACCGCCGCCGCCGCCTAGTTTGGAGGAGCTCGTCATATCCATAATAATGAAGGCTGCTAATGCAAATCCAATGACTATAATCATCAGCCAACTGTTCTTTCTAATCTTTCCTATAAGTGCCATCTATATTCTTTTATTAAGTACTTTTATAATTATAAGACCAAAGAGTTAAGAAGCGAGAGTAGACATGGATTCGTTTAATAGTCAACGGAATTTCATTGAATTTAACCGAAATTCATCTCTGTTCTCTATTCTCTGTTCTCTATTCTTAAATAACAAATAGAATCTCTCCATCTATTTACTGTAATTCAATAGAATAGATTGTTTTTTTTACCAAAAAAATCGGAATTTTAAAAGATTTGCAAAAATAAGGGCTTTGGATGTTAAAAGCAATGAATTAACACTAGCTGATTGAAGCTTAATTTATAAGTAGGAGGCAAGTCGTCAGGTGATTTTAAATTAACTATAAGTGATTCGTTTTCAATACGTTATATTAATTCTATGCAGGCTCTATATAAATCCCCCCAGTTTTCTCGATCTTTAGCTACCGTTTCTAGATATTCTAACCAAATTTGTTTGTCTTGCACAGGATCTTTTACAATTGCTCCTGTGATACCTGCAGCTAGGTCAGATGCCTTCAAAATACCATCTCCAAAGTGGGTTGCTAAGGCTTGACCACTGTTGATAACGGAGATCGCTTCTGCTGTACTTAGTGTACTGCTGGGTGATTTCAATTTTGTGCGATTATCTTCTGTTTTTCCACTTCGAAGTTCTCTGAAGATAGTCACTAGTCGCTTAATCTCTTCTATTGGAGCAGGAATGTCTGGTAATTCTAATGATTTACTCAATTGTTGCACTCTATTTTTTACGATCGTGATTTCTTCTTCTATTTCTTTTGGTAAGGGTAAGACCACTGTATTGAAACGTCTTCTTAGGGCGCTCGATAATTCATTAACACCTTTATCTCGATCATTTGCGGTAGCAATGATATTAAATCCTCTGATTGCTTGAATCTCTGTGTTTAATTCTGGAACAGGTAAGAGTTTTTCTGATAGTAAAGTGATTAAGGTATCTTGTACATCAGAGGGAATTCTTGTTAATTCTTCTACTCTTGCTATCTTTCCTGCTTTCATAGCCGTAAGTACTGGGCTGGGAACTAAGGCGCCTTCACTAGGGCCTTCTGCTATTAACTTTGCATAATTCCAACCATATCTGATCGCTTCTTCTCCCAATCCTGCCGTTCCTTGTACGAGCAAAGTAGAGTCGCCAGAAATCGCCGCCGCTAAATGCTCTGATACCCAAGTCTTTGCCGTACCTGGTACGCCCATTAATAACAATGCTCGATCGGTGACTAAAGTGGCGACAGCTACTTCTATCAATCGACGATTCCCATAATATTTGGGTTCAATTGTTACCCCTTTTTCTATTTTTCCTCCCATGATATAGTTGACGACGGCCCATGGCGAAAGCAGCCAATTGGTAGGCTTTGGTCGATCATCTATTTTCTTTAACTGCTTTAGTTCTTTAGCATATTGCGTTTCCGCATGTGGACGAAGTTGTTCCATGTTTTTATTTTAGAGTAGAGAATAGAGAGCAGAGAATAGAGATTGATTTCGTTTTTAGTCGATGAAAATCTCATTATTCTTAAACGGATTCCATCTCTACTCTCTATTCTCTGCTCTCGTGCCAGCGTGTAAGATTGATTTCTTTTTTAGTCGATGAAAATCCTATTGTTTTTAAACGGATTCCATCTCTGCTCTCTATTCTCTACTCTCTATTCTAGAAAAAAATTATTTTGCTAATTCTATCAGCACCGCTCTACGAAAGCTCAAGGTATTTAAAAATCGTTGAATATCCGACTCCCAACCAGCCCAACCTTTTTGATCGACTAACCAAAGCTCACTCATTTTTGGGTGAAGACTAGGATCAATCGCATAGGCAGCCTGATTTTTTAATAAATTTCTATATTCCATCCCACTATAAGAAAAACTTGGATTTCTTCGAATCCATTCTTGTAGTCGTTGCATAAGGATCAAACTGATTGGTTTGCTCCAATTTTGATGATCTATCTGTAATAAGAGCATCAATGGAGCATGTTCATCAGGCATTACCTTAGTCGCTTGTAGTTTTTTATAGACCAACTCATTAAATAAATCATTCGGAAAAGCCTCGAAAATTGGCTTCATTATTAGGGCTTGCCAATTTTCTTGTAAATAGGTGTTATACCAAAAATGAACGATCGCCTGTATCCATTCCTTAGATTGGTGTAAGGCGACGGCCTTGATGATCGCATTGACTAGAAATAGCGAACGGTCACTATTAGCAAATAGTTTGATGATTTGTGCAGGACTAGCGTTAAAATGTTTTTCCCAAAAAGAGGGGGCGACGATCTCCATCATTTGCGCTAACATATTCACTTCTGCTTTGGAAGAAACTCCTTTTTTCTTAGGATCAATACCATCTCTTATTAATGCTTTATTGTTGGCTTCTGGTAAAGACAAAATAATGGTCTCTTCTTTTTTAACAAAAGTAACGAGCTTTACTAATTCTGTTTGCAAACGTTGGTGTAGTTGACTTTCTGGTAACTGTATTAATAAATCTCTAGCTATTGTTCGAATCTCTTTTCTTTTATAATTTAAACATTCCTCTAAAAAGGATTCATCATTTATAGATAAACCAATAGATAGGACTTTTAAAAGTGGGGCTTTTTCTTTGACGCTATCTGTCTTCCAAGTAGATTGTAATAAGGCTAAGCCTTCGACAGGATTTGTTCGTCTACTCTTTTTTAGTAAGGATAATCGAAGTTCTTTAGAACCTATATTCCAATCAGTTATATTATAATCTGAGCGTAGCTTATTCCATGCAGGATTTAGCGGAAGTAGCCACTTACCCCTTTCTCCAATACTGTTTTCTAATTGGCTCCAAAGTGTTTCCTCTTTTAAAGACTTCTCAAAAAGGGGCGGCAATAATTCTGGTGGAATACATTTTTTATTAGCTTGCATTCCTTCAATAAATTCTGGAATTAACTTTGGATGTTTTTCTAAGATGGTTGCTAAGTGTTGTCTAGATTTGTTGGAGCAAGCTTGCTGGCTAATTTCTTTACTGGGAGTTAATAATTCCCCATTCCATTCTTTCGGCTGCCACCCTGCTTTTTGTAAGGGGGCATAGTAGGCTACTGCTTCTAGTATTGTTTTTGTGATTTCTTGACCAGTATTTATACCTTTAGCAGTCAATGCTTCTTGCATCTCGGCGGTAAGGGTACTTCTTTCCGTCCCTAGTAAGGCTGTTTTTACTAGTTGTTTCCAGATCATTTTACAAATGTAAGGAATGTTTTGTTTAACCACATAGGTACATAGGTCACATAGGTATGAGTATGACACACTATGTGACCTATGTACCTATGTGGTTAACAATTCTACATCGTTTTTAGTACAATTATAAAATATAAATATGGTAATAAAATACTTTTCTATA
>JALZWC010001025.1 GCA_023300255.1 Saprospiraceae bacterium
CAGAGCAAGTGAATCTATCTGGCTTTAGACAGACCGCAAAGCGGACGGGCTTGCTGGGCAGGTTAAAATGGCTAATTTATTCTTACTCTTTGCCTAAGAATCCAATCAATCTACATAACTTGAAGAAGCTAGAACTATTATACCAAGACGAAGACTTACTAATAGTCAATAAGCCAGCTAATTATTTGAGTATTCCTGATCGTTTTGACAAGGAGAAACCTAATATATTAACGGACCTTAGAAGAAAATTTGAGTCGGTATATACAGTACATCGCCTAGATAAAGAGACGAGTGGGGTGATTTGTTTTGCCAGAAATGAAAATGCCCATAAAGCGTTAAGTAAGCAATTTCTAGATAGAAGTATTCAGAAATTATATCATTTAATTGTGGCAGGAAGCGTCTATCCTTTAGAAGGAGAAATAGCACAAGCCATAGGGCCACATCCTGCTATTGCAGGTAAAATGATGGTGACGAATAAAGGAAAAGCCTCTCTGACATTATATAAAGTTGTAGAGCAGTTTAAAAATTATGCCCTAGTAGAAGCAGATATCAAAACTGGTAGAACGCATCAAATCCGAGTACACTTCGAATCTATCGGTTTTCCACTAATGGTAGATGCTATGTACGGTAACCACTCTGAATTTAAATTATCTCAAATAAAACATAAAGGATTTAAACTAGGAAAAGGTCAAGAAGAAAGACCTTTGCTATCCCGCTCAGCCTTGCATGCTCACCAATTAATGCTTATTCATCCTACCACAAAAGAGTCTTTAACAGTGGTCGCTCCGCAACCAAAAGATTTCCGTGCAGTGTTAAAACAGTTGCATAAGTGGAATAAGTAGGTTATATTGAAAATGTAAGTATTTAATATTATTATTTTTTAGTTTAGTAATGACGAAATAAGTTCGTCCAAATGGCGGAGTTACTGCTTCTCCCTTGTATTAGTTATTCCACATATTCTAAGCCTTCCAAGTCTGTCCAAGAGTTTAAATTATTAAGATTCATTAAAGAATCTATTAGTTGATCATTAGAGAAAAGGCACAAACAGTACTGTTTGTTTGCTAGCACTATAGTGCTTTTGTCTTGTTCAATAGATAGTCGTTATCACGACATCGGACAGGATTGTCCATATATTTTAAATTTCTAATAATGCAATAAAATTGAAACTTTATTTGTCTAAACATTAAATATTAATTACTTGTTTTAGATGAACTGAATTTATCCAAATATACGTTACTGTAATAAAGCTAATTAATACCCCAGAGTTTTACAACCATAATCCCTGAAGTATGAAAAAAATAATTCTATTTAGCATTTTAATTTCTAGTCTTTTGTGGCAGTCCTGTACTGCTACCAAACCTGCAGTTTATCCAGAACCAGTTATAGGTAGTGCTTCCTTTGACCATTGGATTCATAGTCCGCTGCACCCTCAACAAAATCAACCAGTACATTTTAAATCTGCTATTACTGATAATAAAGGTATTGCTAAAGTAGAGTTGTACATTTATGAATACGAGTTATTTGTAGATCAAGAAGGACATCCATCAAAGCGAAGAAAACAAACTAGTCAATGGGGTTTAGTGGAGTCTTGGACTTATCAAGAACCTATTGATACAGTAGCTATAGATTATATCTTTGAATCAGGTTTTAAGGATTTTTCCAATGTAGAGTATATCTTCAAAGTATATAACCCTGCTGGAGAAACTACAGAACGTATGGCTCTTTTTGATGCAGGCAAGCCTTTATTGGGCGATGAGAAAATATTACTATACGCCACGAGTACTCAACCTTTAAAAAAAACTATTAATTTATGTTTTTTGCCAGATACAGATTATAACAAAGATTGGAAGGGCTTCCTATCTGATGTAGAATCTTTGATCTATGATGGGTATCATGCTAATAATAAAATAGAAAACAATAAAGGCTTATGGCAATTCTATTATACCAAGCATGAAATGGATGGAGCAGCAATTGCTAATGATTATTATGATAAAGAGCTATATCCTGAATTCTTAAAAAATAACCTCATTCAAGGAATAGACGCCTTTGGTTTATTGCACCAATTACCTTATGGAGATGGCACTTATCTAAAGCGAAGTATTGGATTTCTTTCCCATAGTTTTTTTACCTCTGAAACATATAATCATGGGACCGCTATTCATGAAACAGCACATGCTATATTTAACTTAAGTGACGAATACAATCATTGTGTATGTTTTGATCATCCAGAAGGAGGAAACGTATTTAAAAAATTAACAGACTGCCAAGCCTTTAATCTCAAGCATGGTTTTCCCAAAGAAGATTGCTCTACCATAAGTCATGTTGATGGAAAAAACTGGTATATGTCTGAAGCAAATGTTTATTTTGAAACCGAGGCATTATGTAAACAATATAATATAGCTAACAATTTAGAAGAGGGTAGTTGTCAGCGATTTATTGATGCAGAGGAAGTTCATTGGTATCGGTCATTGGATGGTTTATGTATTATGCAAGATGATGGAGATGCTATCGTTCGAGATTTTAAGCGAACTTGCTCTTCCGTCATTGACAAGTACTATCATAAATTGGAGAATCAATCAAATGATCTAATTGCGGAACAGGAAGAAATTCAGTATAATATATTCGGATATGAAAAAGTTGTATTGATGGAATTAAATACAAGCGAATCGAACTTGTCTTTTGTGTATAAAGGAACTAGGAATGGAGTGCCTAAGAAAAGCCAGTTAAATGGTACTTCAATTGAATTAAATTTCTTAGATCAAGAAGGTACTAATAAAACAAGTATTCAACTTGCAGATCCTACCATAGTACATGATCATGAGGAGGAACACAGGTCTGATAATACAGCAATAATAAAAGAGGAAGGATTAAAATACCGCTTTGCAGTACCTTATGAAAAGGGAGTGGAAACGATGGAATATATCTATAAGGATAAAAAATATAAAGTAGAGATTAGGGAGCCTTCTAAATAGATAGTCAATAAGGAACTATAGAATAAAATAAAAGGCTTGGCGGGATACCGCCAAGCCTTCTATTTTTAAGAAAGAGATTATTCAATAAGGCAAAGAGTGAGAATAAATTGGTCGTTTTAAGCTAGTCATTTTTTACTCTAAGGAATTCTGAAAAACTAAGCATAGCTGGGCTATGGTTCTTTTTTC
>JALZWC010001026.1 GCA_023300255.1 Saprospiraceae bacterium
ATAGAAACAGGAACCTTAGAGACTATAAAAAAATACCAAGATCAAACGCCTATCGGTATTCAAGAAATGCTTCGAATAAAAGGATTTGGTCCTAAGAAAGTATATGATGTGTGGAAGACTTTAGGAGCAGAGAGTGTTGGAGAATTACTCTATGCTTGTAATGAAAATCGACTAGTAGAGCTAAAGGGTTTTGGACAAAAGACCCAAGAAGATCTTCGTAAAAAATTAGAATATTATCAGAAAAGTAAGCATCAATTTCATTATGCTTCTTTAGAAAAAGAGGCGATAGCTTTAGTAAAGACTATCAGCAAGAAATTACCCGATGCACAAGTTAGTTTAACTGGTGCCATCAGACGACTCAATCCTATCTTAGAGGCTATAGAAATATTAGTAGCTTCCGATCAATCAATTGATTCCTTATTTGAAACAGAAAAACTAGTCTTACAAAAAGAAGAGAAAGGGATCTATACGGCATTAAGCAAAACAGAAACACCTGTTATTCTTTATTCTTGTGGTTTAAAAGAATTTGGCTCAAAACTATTTTTAACAACTGCTACTGAAGATTTCAGAGATGCTTTTATTGCAAAAAGCCCTAAGACCTCTTTTAAAAACATAGCGGTAGAGACCGATATTTTCGATAAGATAAAACTGCCTTACATCTATCCAGAATTAAGAGAATCTGCTACGAGCATTGAGCTAGCAACAAAAGACGACTTACCTACCTTAATCGAAGAAAAAGATATAAAAGGAGTCCTTCATACGCATAGTACCTATAGCGATGGAATCGCTAGCTTAGCAGATATGGCAGCCGAAGCACAAAAATTAGGCTATGAATATTTAGGTATCACCGACCACTCCAAAGCTGCTTTTTATGCGAATGGATTAAAAGTAGATCGACTAAAAAAACAGTGGGCCGAAGTAGATGCTTTAAATGCCAGTTATGATGGTTCTTTTAAAATATTTAAAGGAATAGAATCTGATATTTTATCTAGTGGATTACTAGATTATGAAGAAGACATTTTAAAGCAGTTTGATTTTATTATTGCTTCTGTTCACACCAATCTAAAGATGGATAAAGCAAAAGCTACTAAGCGATTAATAACGGCTATTGAAAATCCTTATACGACTATTTTAGGGCATCCTACTGGTCGATTGTTATTATCCAGAGAAGCGTACCCTATTGACCATAAGAAAGTGATTGATGCTTGTGCTGCTAATAAGGTGGTCATTGAATTAAATGCTAATCCATATCGTTTGGATATAGATTATACTTGGATACCTTATGCGATGGAGAAAGGGGTTCAGATTGCAATCAATCCTGATGCACATAGTAAGGAGGGCATTCAGGATATTCACTTTGGTGTGTTGGCAGCCAGGAAGGGGATGTTGACTAAGGCGGCTTGTTTGAATTGTTTGTCCTTAGTAGAATTTGAAAAGTATTTAGCCATTTAATAAAAGGTAGCTTAGACCTCTGGTCTGAGTAGATTCGTCCTACTCAGACCAGAGGTCTAAGCTACAGACAAAATATGTTCGTCATCAATAAGAAATAAACAATTAAAAAGTTCGAACAGCTCGAACGAAAAGACTAGCATTTTTCCAATCGTTTCCGCGACCCTCAGGAAAAGAAAAAAAGTGCTCGCCCCACGCAGCATCCGTGTAAAAATACTCGGTAGAACTCCAATATATATCAGACCTAAATCCTCCAAGATTAAGATTAACCCATTCATTTGCATCAGAACCAGATAAATTAATCCGCATCAAATGTAATTCTCCACGAGATGGCAAAAACCAATCATCTTTCCCATTTAGAATCAATTCAGCACATAATTTTGCTGCGATATTATCTTCATTGCAATTAGCTAAAATTGCATTCGTATTAGACATTCCATCTCCAACTCTAGCTCCTACCATTTCCTCTTTTTCTGGGTTAAGTGGAAAATCTCTTACATTATTTAAATCTACAATATCTATGTTAGGACACCCCCATCTTATTCTATCATTCTGATCTTCAGTAACTAGGTCTTTTGCAGTTGCTACCATACCAGAGCCATTCGCCGTATTCAAGTAAAAGATTAAACCCCCTTCATACATCTTACCATAAAGGCTATCCAAAATAACATTGCCATCATATAATTCTTTTGGACTCTTGCCTCTGTTTAATAAGGCTTGCACTTTTGAATCATCGAAAACTTCACAGTTAGTTCCTAAAAAACCATCTAGACATAGACAAGTGCCGTTTTCACATGTACCACCATTTTGACAAATTTGATTATCGCATTCATCGATACACGATTGAGTACTAATTACAGTACAAAAAGAAACTAGAAGTAATGTAGTTAGTTTTAATACTTTCATTATTAAGAGTTTATAATAGGATTTTTAGTATTAAAGTATTATCGGTTAATATTAGTGGATCTACTTAAATACTAGGTCTTCAATTAAGTTAACTAAACAATGGAAAATTTTGTATTTCACTGATGACAAGTTACTTCTTCTAGTAGAAATAAAATGACCTAAAACTGAGACTGTCATTTCCTTGACATCTTTAATAAATCCTACTTGGAAATTGGGAAATGGCGGGTATAAGTACAGATAATCAGTAATTAATTTATCTTTGGAATTTTGAAACTACTTTGACTAAAAACTACTTCATGGCTAACGCTTCTAATTTCTGGATGAATCTGGTTAAAAAGGTTCTTAAAGTAGTCCTTAAAAGCTACGGTGTCAGGACTACTCCACCTACGATGAATCAACATGTAGTCCCTCATCCTGATGGTTGGGCCGTAAAGGGAGAAGGGAATGAAAAATACACTGCTATCTTTGACTTACAATCAGAAGCGATTGATCGAGCAAAAGACATTGCTTATAATTATGGTTCTTCTGTGGTTATTCATCGGAAGGATGGAACGATTCGAGATCGGATTAGTTATAAGCAGTAGTTAGATATTCTCTTTACTATTTTCCTATGACTGTGTCATGGGTTACGTGATCTCCCATGACTGCGTCATGGGTTACGTGATCTCCCACGACTGCGTCATGGGTTACAAGGTGTCTGTTCGTGTGGGACGTATCTTACTCTCGGCTTCCCACGACTGCGACATGGGTTATACCAAAAACTTTCATAGCTTTACCGCATGAATATAAGCTTACCATTTTCCATATTATATGAAGACGATCATTATATAGCGATTAATAAGCCAGCTGGTATTATGGTCCATAGAACTAGTATTACAGAAGATAAGGAGTTTATATTACAACTCTTACGAGATCAAATTCAATTAAAATTAAATCCGATACATCGATTAGATAGAGGCACTACAGGCGTATTAATATTTGCGAAAGGTGGAGAAGCGGCTAGTCTATTAGGAAAGCAATTCCAAAAACAGGTGGTAGGAAAGCAATATTTGGCAATTATTAGAGGATTTATTGACGAGCCGACTTGGACAGTTGACTATCCATTGGCGAAGGAGATCTGGTTAGATAAAAAGGAAGCGATTACTCACTTTGAGCGATTGGGACAGGTAGAATTACCCGTAGCCATTGGCAGATATAAGACAGCCAGATATACTTTAGTAAAAGCAATGCCAGAAACAGGCAGGCGGCATCAAATTCGTAGGCATTTATCTCATCTTAGGCATCCTATTATTGGTGATAAAAGACATGGTGATGTGAAACATAATCGGTATTGGAAAGAGCAATTTGGAATCGGACAGATGTTATTACATGCACAAAGTTTACAGCTTACACATCCTTATGAAGAAAAGCGAATAACAATTGAAGCTCCCCTAGATAGTAAGTTTCAAGAAGCATTAAATTTATTAAAAATAACACTTAAAAATTTGGGCGGATAGTTCTACTATCCGCCCAAAATAAAGTCTAGATAAATTCTGCGTTTTCTGCGCATTCTGCGTGCAAAAAATACAGAACATTCTCAAATAAATTTATCCTATCCGACCTAAGTTCATCACCTTAGTCCATGCAGTAATAAAATCTGTAACAAATTTTGCTTTTGCATCATCACAGGCATACACTTCTGCTATGCTTCTTAGCTCAGAATTAGATCCAAAAATTAAATCGACTCTAGTCGCACTCCACTTAAAATCACCACTTCGTCTATCATGACCTTCGAAGATGTCTTCGCTTTCAGAAGCAGCCTTCCAAGTAGTTCCTAAGTCTAATAGATTGACAAAATAATCATTCGTTAAAGCGCCTTTTTCGGTAGTAAAAATACCATGCGGTTTTTTCTGATAATTGATATTAATCGCTCGAAGTCCACCCATCAATACCGTCATTTCAACGGATGTCAAGGTCATCAACTGCGCTTTATCAACTAACAATTCTTCTGCGGAAACAGCATATTTAGTCTTTTGATAATTTCTAAAACCATCTGATACAGGTTCCAAATAAGCAAAAGATGCTGCATCTGTTTGTTCCGCCGAAGCATCTGTTCTACCTGGCGTAAAAGGAACGCTTACATCATAACCTGCTTTTTTCGCAGCTTCTTCGATTCCTACTGCTCCACCTAAGACAATTAAATCTGCAATGGACATCTCTTTTCCAGTATCATTTTGAATCTTCTCTAATGTGCTCAAGACCTTAGCCAATTGAGTTGGGTTATTGACTTCCCATCCTTTTTGTGGAGCTAAGCGAACACGTCCACCATTAGTACCTCCACGCATGTCTGATCCACGGTAAGTAGCAGCAGAAGCCCAAGCAGTAGCAACTAACTCAGAAGCAGACAATCCAGATTCTTTGATCTTAGTTTTCAAATTTGCAATATCATTTGCAGTAGCAACTGCTTTTGGAGCAGCTGGAACTGGATCTTGCCAAATTAAAACTTCAGCAGGAACTTCTGGACCTAAATATCTTTCTCTTGGTCCCATATCTCTATGAGTCAATTTGAACCAAGCACGAGCAAATACATCTGCAAACTCCTTAGGATTCTCATGGAATCTTTTTGAGATTGGTCCATAAATTGGATCCAGTCGAAGCGAAAGATCGGTAGTTAGCATCGTAGGTGCATGTGTAATATTCGGATCATGGGCATCAACAACAGTTCCTGCTCCACCCCCATTTTTTGGTTTCCACTGGTGGGCACCTGCTGGACTCTTTTTCAATTCCCATTCGAAATTGAATAGATTATCAAAGAAACCATTCCCCCATTTTGTAGGAGTTGTAGTCCATGCACCTTCCAATCCACTGGAAATAGTGTGTACCCCTTTTCCACTTTCAAAGGTATTAGACCAACCCATACTTTGTTCCGCCATCGCAGCCGCTGCAGGTTCTCTACCTACATACTTATCAGGATCAGCAGCACCATGCGTTTTACCAAAAGTGTGCCCACCTGCAATCAGCGCAACCGTCTCTTCGTCATTCATTGCCATACGAGCAAAAGTTTCTCTGATGTCTTTAGCCGCAGCCAATGGATCAGGATTACCATTCGGTCCTTCTGGATTCACATAAATTAAACCCATTTGTACAGCAGCCAATGGATTTTCTAATTCTCTATCTCCTGTATATCTTTTATCCCCTAACCATTCTGTTTCTGATCCCCAATAGATATCCATCTCTGGTTCCCAAACATCTTCTCGTCCACCTCCAAAGCCAAAAGTTTCAAAGCCCATAGATTCTAAAGCGACGTTCCCTGTTAGAATCATCAAATCTGCCCAAGATATCTGCTTGCCATACTTTTTCTTAATTGGCCAAAGTAGTAAACGAGCCTTATCAAGGTTCACATTATCTGGCCAACTATTCAATGGGGCAAAACGTTGTGTTCCTGTACCTCCTCCACCTCTTCCATCAGCCGTCCGATAGGTACCTGCACTATGCCAAGCCATCCGAACGAAGAAAGGGCCATAATGACCATAATCCGCAGGCCACCAATCTTGAGAATCTGTCATCAACTCCGTTAGATCTTTCTTTAATGCCTTATAATCCAAGGCTTTAAATGCTTCTACGTAATTGAAATCTTCTTCCATCGGATTTGACAGGGAAGAATGTTGCCTAAGAATATTTAGGTTCAGTTGATTGGGCCACCAATCCCGATTGCTAGTGCCTTTTCCAGCGCCTTTGTTATTATTGGCTCCATGTCCAAAAGGACATTTAGCTTCTCCATTACTTTGATTATTTTCCATAAAAAAATTTGAAGGATATTTTATAGCTCGAATTAATATGTTTTTAGAAGTCCAAAAGTACTTATCTATTTTCATTGATAAAAACGATATATTTGATACCTTTATTGATATTATCAATAATTAAGTATTCAACAATGACACGTAGCCAAATAGAATATATCTTAGCATTAGACCAACATAAGAATTTTGGAAAAGCAGCCGATGCTTGTTTTGTAACACAATCTACCTTAAGCACAATGGTGGCAAAATTTGAAAAACAAATAGGTTTTACTTTATTTAATCGAAAGACGAAGCCTATTAGTTTGACTTTAAATGGCGCACAAATCATTAAATCCTTAAAGAATGTGCAGCGAGAGTTTAGATTATTAGATGAAAACATCAATGAGGCACAAGGAAAAGAGCTTGGCAATCTAAGTATAGCGTGTATTCCAACAGTTGCTCCCTTTTTATATCCCTTATTCTTAAATGGTATCTCAGAAAAGTATAAGCATGTCAATTTCACCGTACATGAATTTACCACAGAGCATGTTATTGAGGAACTACTTTCTGGCAATATAGATATCGGAATTGTTTCGACCCCACTAGAACATAAAGACCTTGTTGAATATCCTTTGTATCAAGAGGAATTCTTGTTGTATGACTGCGGTAAGAAAGTAAGTGATACGACCCGAAAAGTATCTCAAATAGATTTCGATAGATTGTGGTTATTAGAGGAAGGACATTGTTTGAGAAATCAAATTGGAAAGATTTGTGAGTTGAGAACCTTGAAAAAAATTAATGGGAATCTGATTTACAATTGTGGGACGCTATTTACGGTATTAGAAATGGTCAAAATAAATAAAGGCATCACTTTGATTCCACAACTTGCATTACATAAAAATAAGCACATAATAAAAGACAACATTTACAAACTCGCGAATCCTGTACCTACTCGGGAAATAGGAATTGTGGTTCACAAAAATTTCGTAAAAAAGAGAATTTTGAATTATTTAGTTGATACGATTAAAGAAGTCACTGCACCCTATCTTGTTAATCAATCTAAATCCCAACTTCTTGTAAAGCCGTTTTAAATAGAATAGAGAGCAGAGAATAGAGAGTAGAGACTTGTTTCGTTTAAAAATTGACAAAATTTCGTTATTTGCAAACGAAAATCATCTCGACTCTCGATTCTCTACTCTCTGTTCTAAAAAAACTATTTAGTCGCCAATGCCGCTCTAAAACCAGCCGCATCCTTATACCCTCGTATCACTTCAACCACTTCTAGATTTTCATCCATTACAACAAAAGAAGGGTACGCCAAGTTGCCTTTCAACAGCGTTGCAGCTAATTCATTATAGCCTCTTCTGCCTCCTTTGACAAATCCGTATTCTTTCCCTTTAAATTGTAACTTAGATTTATCCTCTCCATTAAATTTAACTAAGTGGTACTCGCTTAGTAGATATTCCTTCAATTCAGGATTCGTGAACGTCTTATCATCCATTACATGACACCATTTACACCAATCTGTGTATACATCAATAATTACCTTTTTAGGGTTCTTTTTATTGATTTGCTCTAAATCTTGAATTTTATGCCAAGCAATTTTACCAGTAGGAGTTGTAGTATTCACTTGTCCAGCTTTCGCTTCATTGACACAACTTTGAAAGGAGACAACGCCTATACCAGTAATAAAAAGAATTAATAACAATCTGAATGATTTCATGTACAAGAGTTTTAACATTGAGTAATTACTGGACATTTTTTAGAACAGGGAATAGAGAGCAGAGAGTAGAGATGTATTCCGTTTAAAACATGATCAAGTTTCGTTGTTTGCAAACGAAATCTGTCTCTGTTCTCTATTCTCTGCTCTCTGTTCTTTTATCTGTTCTATTTGAATGTCCAGCAGTGTATAATTATCCTTCGCAAATTACTTACCAGAAGTAGTGGAGTAAAGAAAAATTGGGTGGATTTGAGGGCAGAATGGGGGTGTAATAAGGGTCTAGACCCCCTAAATAGTTAATGAAACGGTGATATATAATGATTTTTTACTAGATAATCTTTTTAGCAAT
Organism: Saprospiraceae bacterium; assembly: GCA_023300255.1. GTDB lineage: Bacteria > Bacteroidota > Bacteroidia > Chitinophagales > Saprospiraceae > JAFMDF01. Next base: position 8,183 of record JALZWC010001026.1, read on the forward strand.
AGCGATCGCCTCTCTCCGGTTCGTTACCTTTAATTTAGCATAAAGCTTATTAATATGAGATTTAACAGTACTCAATTCAACAAATAAATCACTTGCAATTTCTTTGTTAGCTTTCCCTTCTTTGATGGATTCTAAAATCTTTATTTCTTGGTTGGTTAGTTGAAAATCCTCTAAGACTATAGTTTGCACAATTGGTACCTTACCTACTTGCGTCTGTTTCAATAGGTAAATCCAATACATCAAGCCAAGCACCAATATTCCCAATAACATGGAAATCCATTTATAAACAGATGTAGCTACATTATCAAAGTCACCTCCATAATAGCGAAGTTTACGTGTATAGTCTTTTGTGTAGGGATGATCGGGTAATTTAGATGCTAATTCTTTTTTAAAAGAAGAATATTGAGCTAATTGAGTAGCGAAATAGGCGTCATAGTCTGTGTTATTAATAGCAGCTAAAGAGGCTAAAGTGCTAGTACAGGTGTCTGCAAAATTGAATAAGTCTCGATTCAGTTTATCTTGAGAGAATTTTAACTCGGATGGAAATTTGATTTCATAAAAGTAGTAGCTAGGATAGACTAATTTACTGAGAGATCTCATCAATTCATTGTCCTTGTCTCCTATTATAGTATAATCTCCAAAAGGGGCATATGTTGCAGACGCTGCCTTCACTTCAATATGGCTATCATTATTTAGTATTAAGTGTACGAAATTGTGTTCTTCTCCACCAACAAATAGGCATGCATTAAATTCTGAATGCTCTTCCTTTACTACGTATAGTCTATAAAATTGAGCTTCTTTTGGTAAATTGTTTCCTTCCAAAACAAAATGCCCATCAGGATCTATCGTTGCCACATTGACTACGTATTTAGCGTTGGCACTGTAATAATCATCTAGTTTATCTATAGTCGCTAAATATACTTGATACTGCCAATTCCCTTTCATATTCACCTTTCCTTTGACGACATAGTCTGCTTGAACGTCCAGAGTCGTTAATAAGAAAAACGTATATAGAGCAAATTGAATATATCTAAACATAGTTTCAAATATCAATTGAAGTTAGTAAAAGAGATTGCAAACTTATGAATCTTTAGAGAACTTCATTGGATAGTCAAATAATTTTCGTTCCTTGGAAATAATTAGA
>JALZWC010001027.1 GCA_023300255.1 Saprospiraceae bacterium
CAGAGCAAGTGAATCTATCTGGCTTTAGACAGACCGCAAAGCGGACGGGCTTGCTGGGCAGGTTAAAATGGCTAATTTATTCTTACTCTTTGCCTAAGTTTAATAAATTGGGTAGCAACTATCCTGCTTTGGGATTGTTAATATAAATATCATGAGTAAAGAAATAAATATAATAGAATTACAGGTAGATGGGATGGACTGCGCTAATTGCGCAGCGGGAATAGATCGCTACCTAACGGGAAAAGGTCTAGAAAAGGTCTTTGTCAATTTCGTGACAGGAGAGGTTCAGTTTTCTCTAGCAAGTACCGTTTTACAACAACAAGATGTAGAAAAAGGAATAAGCGACTTAGGCTATCGGGTAATTAATGAAGACAGTGTGCCGCCATGGTGGTCAATAGAACGAAAATTATGGGTAGCTGCTTTTTTTACAGCTCCTTTGTTCCTTCTACATATACTAATGGTCTTGGGCATCCCCTACCCTTCGATAATGGATAACCCGTATACACAACTAGCACTATGTCTCCCCGTATTTCTCATTGGTGTTTTTCATTTTGGAAGAAGTGCCTGGGCAGCGGTGAGTCACGGAACAACCAATATGGATGTTTTAATCTTTATCGGTAGTACCGCAGCCTTTGTTTACAGTTTAATAGGGACTTATCTTGGTGAGCCTAACTATATTTTTTATGAGACCGCAGCAACCATCATTACTTTAGTACTGGTTGGCAATTGGCTAGAACATAGATCTGTTCAACAAACAACTACCGCCATTGATGAACTAAGTCAGTTGCAAGTTGAAAAAGCGAATAAAGTATTGCATTCTGGCGCTATTGTCAATTTAGCAGTAGAAGAAATAAAAGTGGGGGATATTTTACAAGTCAACGAAGGAGATACGATCCCATTAGATGGTAGAATTCTTAGTGGCACTGGTTTCATTGATGAATCTATGCTTACTGGAGAAAGTTTGTCTATTGCCAAAACTAAAGGACAAGATGTAGTGGGTGCTTCTATTGTAAAAGATGGAAATTTTAGAATGCAAGTAACGGCTATTGGTAAAGAAACCCTATTAAGTAAGATTATAGAAATTGTTAAAACCGCACAACAAGATAAACCTGCTATCCAAAAACTGGCCGATCAAATAAGTGCTTGGTTTGTGCCGATTGTTTTGTCTATTTCTATTTTGACATTGGTGCTATCCTACTTTGTATTTAGTGTGCCATTTGGAAATGCTTTAATGAATAGCATAGCAGTTTTAGTTATCTCTTGTCCATGCGCAATGGGCTTAGCTACACCTACGGCTGTAACAGTAGGTATAGGACGAATGGCAAAAGAAGGAGTTTTAGTCAAAGGCGGTCAAACATTAGAAACTTTTGGCAAGATCAAGCAATTCGTTTTTGATAAAACAGGTACTTTAACTACCGGGGATTTTGCAGTAAAGAAGATTGACTACAAAGGAAACGATCCTTCAGAGATACATAATCTAATCTATGCAATGGAAACCTATTCTTCTCACCCAATCGCCCAATCGCTAGTTAAAGCAATGCAAGCAAAAGGGGCGAAATCTATGTTATTTCAATCCGTTGAAGAACAGAAAGGAAAAGGGATGGTCGCAGAAGATAAACAAGGGAATATATATGAGTTGGGCGCTTCTAAAAATGAAGCATTCAATCTATCTCTTCTTAAAAACAAAAAAGTAATTGCGGAAATAAGTATCGTAGATGAACTTCGACCAGATGCTGCCGCTACTATCGACTACCTACATAACAAAGAAGTAACCACCTATCTATTAAGTGGTGATAAAACGCCTAAAGTACAACAAGTAGCCAACGACTTAGGCATTAAAGAATACTACGGGGAACAACACCCTGAGCAAAAACTAAGTACTATTGAGCAGCTCTCTAAAACAAGTCCTACCGCTATGATTGGAGATGGTATCAACGATGCGCCTGCTTTGGCAAAAGCTACAATTGGTGTATCGCTTAGTGGAGCCTCCAAAGTAGCTATTCAATCTGCTCAAGTAATCCTTTTAAATAACCGCTTAAGTAGTCTTACTAAAGCAGTTGGAATTAGTCAAGCTACTTTGACGACGATTAAGCAGAATCTTTTTTGGGCCTTTGCTTATAATATTGTGGCTATTCCGATGGCGGCTGTTGGTTTGTTGAGTCCTATGTGGGCGGCGCTGTTTATGGCTTTTTCTGATGTGGTGGTGATTGGGAATTCTTTGCGGTTGAAGCGGAAGAAGATTGTGTAGTCCTTAATTGTGTAGTCGTTACTTAATTTCAATTCTTATAAACTATCATACTACTATACATAAGAAAAGAGCAGAGAATAGAGATAATTTTCGCTTAAACCTGCCTGCCAAGGCACGCTATGGTATATACATAAGTATTAACAGTAGCGTAATAAAACGACGTCTAAAATAGACGTAGTTAGTATATAATAGTTATAAACTTAAGAGTTGCTATTCAAAATTGGCTATCGCCAATGATGTTTTTTGAACGCTGAGACGCAGAGATGCAGAGTCAAATGTAGTCAAAATGTAGCTAAGCCTCTGCATCTCTGCGTCTCTGCGCCTGCCTGGCGGCTAGACCTATGGTATATACATATCTTTTACAAGATGTAGCAAATACGGTGACGAAGCTACGCTCCTTATGAGTTTTATCCTAATACTTTTGCTACAGACGGTGTCAGGGCGATGCCCTTTTAATAAGGTTTAGGGGCTTTAGCCTCGGCACCGTCTATAGTAAAACACTTGTAT
>JALZWC010001028.1 GCA_023300255.1 Saprospiraceae bacterium
GCAGGTCTATCTAACGATAAATAAGTCAATCCTACATGCAATAAAAAACCAACCCTTAAGCGAAGTTCCTTTAATATTTCTACTGCAATTATTTTTTGTCTATCATCTAGTTTCTTCTCAATAGTAGTCAACCATTCATTCAGTCCGACTAGGTCTAATTGAGCTAATTCAGAAATATGCTTTCCATCTAATTTTATATGTAAGGATTCTTTTTTTAACCGATACCCTTCACAACTTGGACAAGTATCAACGATCATAAATTCTTCCGCCCAAGTTCTTATTTTCTCTGATGGAGATTCTTTATACCATCGACCCAACATTTTGACCAAGCCCTCATATGCCAGATCATATACGAAATCATTTTTACTATACCGCACTTTCACTTTGACGGTATTATCTCCGCCATGCAAAATAGCCTCTAATGCTTTTTTAGGTATTTTTTTTACTGGAGTATCAAAAGTGAATTTATACTCTTTAGCAATTGCCTGCAATTGTTTAAAAGTCATATTATCCCGTACCTCCCCGAATGGCGCGATCCCGACTTCATTGATACTTTTACTATCATCTGGTATGACTTTTTCCATATCCACCTTATCCACTGCACCTAGTCCTTTACAAGTTTTGCAGTAGCCATAAGGCGAGTTAAAAGAAAAAGAATTTGGATTCGCTTCTTCATAAGAAATACCATTTTCGGCATCCATCAAATTCTTACTAAAAGGAAATACTTCTTCCGTCGTCGCATTCATAATCATGATTAGACCATTGCCTAATTTCATGCTTGCTTTCAAAGATTCTACTAAACGATCTTTTCGGTCTTTCTGCACTTTTATACGATCCACCACTACCTCTATATCATGGACTTTATATCGATCCACTTGCATCTTTGGCTTTAAGTCTACAATCTCGCCATCTACCCTTACTTTAGTATATCCTTGCTTCTGAGTGTGTTCAAATAATTCTCGATAATGTCCTTTCCGGCCTTTTACGACAGGCGCTAATAAGATGATTTTTTTATTATGGAATTTTTTCAGAATATGATCCAATATCTGATCCTCTGTATACTTCACCATTTTCTTGCCAGTGATATAAGAGTAGGCATCCCCTACTCTAGCATACAAAAGGCGCAAGAAATCATATACCTCTGTTATAGTCCCAACAGTAGATCGTGGATTACGACCCGTTGTTTTTTGTTCTATCGAAATAACGGGACTTAAGCCGTTGATATGCTCCACCTCTGGGCGTTCCATCTCTCCTATAAATTGGCGGGCATAGGCAGAGAAGGTTTCCATATATCTCCGCTGTCCTTCGGCATATACTGTGTCAAATGCAAGAGAAGACTTTCCACTTCCACTTACACCAGTTATCACCACCAATTTATTTCTAGGAATACTTAGACTGATATTTTTGAGGTTATTTTCATTGGCCCCTATTATATCAATGTATTTAATTTCTGATGCAGCTATTGCTGGTTTCGTTTTCTTTTTCGTAGACCTTTTTGCCATATAGTTTTCTAAGTATTTTAACCACATAGGTACATAGGACACATAGGTTTCTATACTATGTGCTCTATGTACCTATGTGGTTAAAAAAATCTATTTAGTTTTTTTAATTATCTATCCTAGTAATATCCGCCCCCAAGGCATTTAACCGAGTATCAATATTTTGATAGCCTCTGTCAATCTGATGAATATTGTGAATAACACTTGTTCCTTTTGCAGAAAGAGCCGCAATTAATAAAGAAACCCCTGCACGTATATCAGGAGAAGTCATCTGAATGCCTTTGAGTGGGTAGCGTCGATCCAAGCCGATCACCGTTGCTCTATGGGGATCACATAGAATAATTTGTGCACCCATATCGATCAACTTATCCACAAAGAACAAGCGACTTTCAAACATTTTTTGATGGATCAATACACTTCCTTTAGCCTGCGTCGCCATCACCAAAACAATACTCAATAAATCTGGCGTAAACCCTGGCCAAGGTGCATCATAAACGGTCATAATAGATCCATCAATAAAAGTCTGAATTTCGTATCGTTTTTGAGCAGGTATAAAAATATCATCCTTTCGAATCTCCAACTTCACGCCCATTCTTCGGAAGATAGATAAGATATTTCCAAGCTCTTTTACCTTCGCATTTTTGATCGTAATCTCTGATTGAGTCATTGCTGCTAATCCAATAAAACTACCAATCTCAATCATATCAGGTAGTATCCGATGGCTGGTACCTTTCAAAGAATTAACTCCTTTGATCGTCAACAAATTAGATCCGACGCCTTCTATTTTAGCACCCATTTTATTGAGCATCTTACAAAGTTGTTGTAAGTAAGGTTCACAAGCTGCATTATAGATTTGGGTAGTCCCCTTGGCCATCACTGCTGCCATGACGACATTAGCCGTACCTGTCACAGAGATTTCATCCATTAAGATGTAGGTACCTTTCAATTTATCGCCTTCGATAAAATAACACTTTTTATCATCATCATAATTGAAAACAGCACCTAATTTCTGTAAGCCTAAGAAATGAGTATCTAATCTTCTCCGACCTATTTTATCTCCACCAGGCTGCGGCAAAAATCCTTTTCCATAACGAGCTAACAATGGCCCGATTAACATCACAGAACCTCTAATACTTTTAGCATCCCGCTGATATTCTTCTGTAGTAAAATATTTTAAGTCTACCTTTTTAGCTTGGAAGGTATATTTTTCTTTACCTATTTTATTCACCTCTACGCCTAAGCCTTTTAGCAAAGCAATAAGTCGCTGTACATCTAAAATATCTGGAACATTGGCTATGGTAACTTTTTCGGAGGTTAATAACGTTGCACATAATATTTGCAAGGTTTCATTTTTTGCTCCCTGTGGCGTAATTGTTCCTTTTAATTTTTTACCACCTACTACTTTGAACGATTGATTGGACATTTAAATGAGAATGCGAAAGGATAAAGTAATTTTATCTTTTCAGAATGAGGTATATTGAATAGAGATCCCAAAGATAAAGAATTCCAAAAGGAATCGAAATAATAAAAACGACGTTCTTTATCATTTCAATAAGTGAAGGAAATTAAATAAGATAGACCATAATAGGCAGTAATTTTTTCTTGTAAGGATGCTTCAAAAACCGCACATAGCCTAGCTACGTAAGGATTT
>JALZWC010001029.1 GCA_023300255.1 Saprospiraceae bacterium
TTAAAAAAGTCGCACATAGCCTAGCTACGTAAGATTTTTTTAAAGACAAATAGCGGAAAAAGAAGCCATTTTAATGTTAGGTTATTTTTGGCCGACTACCTAGCTGCTTACCTATTACTTCTTACCTATTACTTTTTACCTATTACTTCTTACCTACCCTATTTCTTCAAGAGTAGTAGCTTTCCTTCCACTTCGCTTTCACCATTTCTCACCTTATAGAAATAAATACCATTGCTAAATGGCCTTAAGTTGATTCGCTTTTCTATTGGCTCACTAATAATAGCATCCCACGTGGTGGTATACACCAATTTCCCAATAGGATCATATAATTCAAAGTTAAGTGTCTCCGCTATTGGATATTTAGTAAAAACAGTTAAACCGACACTTACAGGATTAGGATAAACACTCACTACTTCTGGTTCTGCTGGAAAGTGAATATTGGTTTGATCTGAGTATTCAAAGGCATCGTCAGAACGAACCCCCATAACTCTATAATAGTTTCTTCCTAAAATAGGATCTGTATCTACATATGTGTAATTTTTATTGCTATTGGCGGGTACGCTTCCTATTGTCTCAAATCGAAAATCTTTTGTTCGCTGAATATCATACCGAATTAGATCTTGTTCAGAAATAGCCTCCCAACTTAGATCAATCACTTGCTCTGTTCCTTTTGCAGTTAGGTTTTTTAATTCGAAAAAATCGGCCTCACAATAAGGAAATAGCTCTACTTCATCACTAGCAGATAAGCCATGTTCATCTGTAACCGTTAATTTAAATCGGTGCCAGAAGACTTCCGAGGTACTACAATCTGTTGACTCTAATATAACCGCAGTAGTAGGATCTGATAATTGGGGCTCCTCATGGAAGTGCGTATTATGATGAAAAAAGGTTTGCCACTTATAGCTTAATTGTTCATCGGAATGTTCCTTGTCGGCCACTTCCGCAGCCAACTTCAAATAGGTAATATCATTAGAAGGGTACCAGCCATTTTTATTGATACTGGATATACGCACTTTCGGAGGCGTGTTATTTGGAGATATAATTTTTCTTTCTGTTGCCATTAACCCAGCACTATTAGTTACGGTTAACAGTACTTCAAATAAGCTAGGTTCATTAGTAGGCACTTCAAAAATATGCGTTGGATTAGATTCTGTACTAAATGTACCATCCCCAAAATCCCATTTATAGCTTAACCCTAAATTAGTTGGGTCGTAAGAAGCTGCTCCATTAAATTCTACCGTTAATGGACTCATTCCGTATTGTTCATCAATCTGAAAAGCGGCTATTGGAGGTGGCGTTCCACCGAAGCAAATTTTATTAACAGAATGAGAATTGAAATGGATATAGTACAAACAACCATCTTTTACATTCAACTCTAAATCAACTATACCTGTATCCCTATCCATAAAATTTTTAACATCAATTAGTTCATCTTGCTCATTAAAATGAAAGGTCTTGATCCATCCACTAAAGTCTGAGACAAATAAGCTATGGTGTAATTCTTCTGGAAAATCGCCTTCTGAATAAAAGAATCCTGGCATACTGGAAAAACCATCAAACTCTGGCGTCTCGATTCCTATATCTGACATCTTCCCTGGTGTTGCTTGCCCTAAAGAATCGAAGGCTGGAATTTCCGCTCTTGTCGGTTTATTCCACAATGTATTGCTCCAAGCTATCACTGGACGAGTATGTACAAAAGTCGGAATTTCTGGAGGAATTATACTGAAGATATCACATGGATTCAGAAAAGTATATTCTTGATCTTCTCGTTCTTCTTTTAGTAATTCTTGAAAGGAAAAGAAATCATTAGTACATGGATTAGGTGCATCGTAGTTAGATGTTCGATGTGGCCAAAATTCCCAACCACCAGCGAAGCCCTCAAATAAGGGCCATCCAAAATTTTGTCCCCCCTTTTTCACAATACTCATTTCTTCCCATCTACCTGAACCAACATCTCCTACAAACAAATCTCCCGGTTGACCAGCCATCGGGCTGTGATTCCCCGTACCTGGTGCTAGAATAAATCGAAATGGGTTTCGAAACCCTAAGGACCAAACTCTAGATTTAGGAGCAGTGGGGTTAACTGCATCATAAAAAGGATTAGACGGAATTCCTGCTCCTGTGAGGGGATCAACTCTTATTATTTTACCAGCTAAATTATCAACGAGCTGTGCTCTAAAGGCACCAACGTTATCTTTTTCTCTTAGGATTCCATCTGCTAATGCTTGCTCAAAATAAGTATGTTCTGAACTACCTAAATCTGCTGCTTGGAAACTCCCTGCATCTCCACAAGAAGCCATTAATGTACCATCTTCTCCAAAAATCAAACTACCCAGCCCATGAGAACTCATTAATATAGGAAAGCTTAAATCTGCTATATCTTTTCCTACTAATACTTTTCTGCTATCTGAAAGTGTTGTCGTAAAATTGGTAGTCCTATCAGCTTGAAATCTAGTGATTCGACCTATTGTAGCTTGCTTCTCTATCGTGATAGAAGCATCATAATTCGATGTGCCAAAATGCAATAAATGATGACGATCGACAGAATACAATAAGTAGAAATATCCATTATTCTCAAAATTAGGATCTAGTGCAATACTTACTAATCCGTGATCACCATCCCCTACCACTTCTTCAGAAATATCAATTAAAGGATTCGGCAACAATACACCTGTCGTATCCAATAATCGGACGATCCCTCTTTTTAAGGTAATGTATCCTATTCCGCTATTGTCAAATCTGATACTGGTAGGATGTAAAATTTCTCCACTACCTGTTACTTTTTGATTATTAAACTCCTCTTTTAAAAAATGGACTTGGCCATATATGGTAGGGCAAGCAATGAGAAAACTAATTAATAGTAGGGTGAATTTAAGCAAATCTTATAAGGTTGTTGCTTTTAAGGAAGCTGGTTTATGAAAAGACGTAGTTTTTTATAAGGCAAAAAGTGAGAATAAATTGGTCGTTTTAAGCTAGTCATTTTTTACGCTAAGATGAAGGAGTGTAAGCTCCTGAACCGCAAAGCGGATGGGCG
>JALZWC010001030.1 GCA_023300255.1 Saprospiraceae bacterium
GAAGGATAATTGTTGATACTTTGACTGAATTAAAGTGAAAAATAAGAGCAAAAGAAGCAGCATAAATTACGAAGTTATTTCATACACATTCCTTAGTTAGTTTCCGCTGGTTCGGGCATCATCACTATTTCAATTTTATTTTTATTATCGAAAAAGCGTTGAACAGCAGATTGTATATCCTTAGATTGAATACTATTAAGTACCTCTTGGTAGGGAGCTAGTCCGTAGTATTTAAAATCTTGACGTTCATTTTGATACGTACCGACCATTTTGTTCATCCACCAGCTATTTTCTTTTAAAGCCTTGGTACGGCTTTGAGTGAGGGTTTCTCTTACTTTCGTTAGATCTTTTTCTGTTGCCCCATTCTTACGAACTTCTTCTAAATCATTCATGGCTGTTTTTATTAATTCCTCCGCTTTATCAGGTTCTGAATTAAAAGAAATATTGATAGAATAAACAGCTTCCGGATATTTAGAAATATTGCCGTTTACTCGTACGCCATAAACCCCTCCTTTATCCTCTCGCATAGATTCTCGCATCTTGATGCTTAGTAAGTCTATCATCATATAAAATTTCATTTGATCTTCAATACTTTCGCCTTCGTATTTACCGTGGTAGGTAATATCGATCAATGCTTTTGGGGCAGTACCTTTCGTCAAATCTTTTTTAATAGCACCTGGTACAAGATCTATATCTAAATCTTTCCAAGTTTCCTTTCTGCCTGTTGATGGAAGATTACCTAAGTAGGTAGCTAGTAAAGGCTTCATCGTTTCTAAATCGAAATTACCGACGAAGAAGAACGTGAAATCACTAGCGTCTGCATAGCGATCTTTATAAATTTCCACTACCCGATCTAGATTAATTTGATCTAATTTTTCTTCAGTTGGCCAACCCACTCTTGGATGGTTGTCATATTTAATTCTATAAATTTGATCAGAAAAATAGTATTGTGGATTGGAAAATAGATTTTTATATATAGACTTTTGCTTGGTTATATAAGATTGAAAGACTTGCTCATCTTTTCTTGGTGCAGTGAAATATAGATAAGTTAATTCAAATAAGGTTTGAAGATCTTCAGGGGAGCAGCTACCATTCATATATTCATACAAGTTACCAATTGAAGGACCTACACTTACTCTTTTACCAGCTAATTTCTTTTGTAATTGAGTCAATGGAAAATTTCCAATTCCTGATTCATTAATAATACTAGCGGCATTGGAAGCACTAGGGTAGTCTACATCTGAATATAAAGAAGTTCCACCGGGACTAAAAGAGCGCATTATAATCTGATCGTTTTTAAAATCAGTGGACTTTAGCACTATGCGTACACCATTTGCTAAACGCAATTCTGTAGCACCAATTTCTGTTAATGCCTTTTCTTCCTCAATAGCTATAGGTGTAAGCGTTGTGGCTAGTAGTGGTTCCTCAGAGACTTGATCGATATAGGCATCCACTTCCTGTTGAGTCACTGTATTTAGAATACTTAGAATTTCTTGTTCTGTTGGTAGTGTAAGGTCTTCTTTTTCAGGAGCAGTCACTATGACTACTCTGTTTTCTTCTATAATCCATTCCTTCGCTAGTGCATTCACATCTGATAGTTGAATACCTGGTAAATGTTCTTCATACAAACTAAGTTGTTGTGTTGGACTAGGGATAGGATTGTTGTTTAAAAAGTGGTAGATATATTTTTGGACTAATCTCCGAGATTCTGTTTTGTCTATTTCTTTTACGCCTCGTTCTACCGCCTTGATTACTTTTAATTTAGCCCGTTCCAATTCTGTAGTAGTAAAGCCGTGTTGTAATACTCGTTCATTCTCTGTTAATACGGCATTCAAGCCTTTTTGAATACCACCTTCTGGTACGAAGGCATAAGCAGTATACGTAGAAATATCTCCTACATTTTTTCCAAATCCAGCATAAGAATAAGTGAAAGGAGGTTCTGGACTTTGTGTCAATTCATCCAATCTTGCATTGAGCATGCTATTGTATAAATTATGTGTCATCTGCTTTCTGAAGCCACTTACATTTGTAACGGCTTTACTTTTATGTTTGTATTCTACGCGCACTCTAGTGAAGGACGTTTCTTTATCCGAACAAATAGAAACTAATGTTTCTGGATGCGGAGGTACGGTATAAGTTTCTTTAGCTCTTGGAGCAGCAGGATTGTCTAGCTTAGAAAATCTAGCTTTAATCTCCGCTTCCATTTGATCCATATCAAAATCCCCAACAGCTACTACTGCCATTAATTCGGGCCTATACCAATCCTTATAAAAACGTTTAACTGTTTCATAAGAAGCATTATTAATAATGTCAAGATCACCTATAGGTAAACGTTCTGCATAGCGAGAATCCTTGTACATAACTGGAAAATATTTCTGTTGCATTCTTTGGTCAGGACTTAACCTAGTCCGCCATTCAGATTCTACGACTCCTCTTTCTTTATCAATTTCTTCCTCATCAAATGCTATTCCACCTGCCCAATCTTCAAGGACTAATAAGCCTTTAAGCATTTGTTCTTGGTCGTCTGTACGAATTTGTAGCATGTAAACGGTTTCATCAAAACTAGTATAGGCATTTAGATCAGGACCAAATTTAGCGCCCACAGATTCTAGATAATCCACTAGTTCATTCTTTTTAAAATTTGTGCTACCATTGAATGCCATGTGTTCTACAAAATGCGCTAAGCCCAATTGGTCTTCGTCTTCTTGCATGGAACCAGCAGCAACAGCTAGGCGTAATTCCGCCCTTTTTTCAGGTTTAGCATTTTGCTGAATGTAATATTTTAATCCATTTGATAATGAGCCCATCCGAACTCTTTCGTCAATCGGAATATTGGCAGTTAGATCTGGAGTATTTATTTCTGTTTCAGGTTTAGCTGTCATTGGAGCAGTATTGGTTTCTTGCACAGTAGAGCTTTGAGTGACACATGCTACGCATAAACATGTAACAAATAAGCTTAGTATTTTAATTAAATTTTTCATGAAAGCGGTTATTGTTTAGCGTTTTTTAATAATTATTTGAAGAATCTTTAAAACCATACAGGTTTTAGAATAGAGAAGCGAGAGCAGGCCAGCCCGACTGCCGTCAGGCGGGCGGGGAATAGAAACGTATTTCGTTTAAAACCAACGAAATCGCGTCGTTTTTTAAACAAAATATGTCTCTACTCTCGATTCTTTGCTCTCGATTCTATTTTTTGTATGGTTTCAAGGAAGAATCTAGGAATAAAGGAATTGCAAATACCCTACTGGACGTTTTTAAGAGCAGAGAATAGAGAGCAGACCAGCCCGACTGCCGTCAGG
>JALZWC010001031.1 GCA_023300255.1 Saprospiraceae bacterium
TCTGACAGCGTAGCGATCTCTGTTCTGACAGCATAGCGATCTGACAGCGCAGCGGTCTGTTTTAAGCCGTCAACCCACCATCTACAGGCATCGCATGTCCCGTAACAAAACTTGCCTTATCAGAACATAACCATAGCATCGTATTCGCCATTTCAATAGGATCGGCAAAGCGTTTCATTGGAATTCCTTTTTTTAATTTATCCGATAAACCAGCAGAATATTTATCCATTACTTCTGGATCAAATAGCGGGGTAACCGTAAATACAGGGCAAATCGCATTAACACGAATATTATGTCTAGCATACTCCATTGCTGCTGTTTTGGTCATTCCTACAACAGCATGTTTACTAGCTACATAAGCCAAGCTACTAGGTAAACCCCTTAAGCCAGCAATAGAAGCAGTATTAACAATGACGCCGCCACCTTGGGCTAGCATTTGCTGAATTTCTAATTTTAAACAATAGAAAACACCAGTACTGTTGATGGCCATTACTTTGTCCCAATCTTCTAACTTTACCTCTGCGGTACGGGCAGGTACACCGCCTATACCTGCATTGTTAATTGCAACATCTATTCTTTTGTATTTAGCAATGATTTGTTGGATGGTACTTTCTACAGATTCGTAATTGGCAACATCTGTTTTGATAAAGGTACTTTGTCCACCAGCGTCCGTAATTAACTTTACTGTTTCTAAACCGCCTTTTTCATTAATGTCTGATACCACGACTATTCCGCCTTCTTTGGCGAAGGCTTGAGCCGTGATCCGTCCAATGCCTGATCCTGCTCCTGTAATAAATACAATTTTGTCTTTGAATTCCATATGTGTTTTTTATAGAGTAGAGAGCAGAGAATAGAGAGCAGAGACAGATACCGTTTAAAATAATAACGAAATTTCGTTGTATGAAAACGAAATCCATCTCTACTCTCTGCTCTCTATTCTCTGTTCTATTTAAGTAAATTAACTGTTTGTCCAGTTTTAAATGATTCATCTGCTGCCAATACAATCCGTAAGCTATTGACGGCATCTCGACCGTGGTCGGATAAATCTATATCTTCTTTAATCGCTTTTAGCAGATATTGTTGCTCTAAAAAGCATAAACCATCATGATCTGGTTCATCGGAGGTATCTACTAGCACATCCTTTTTAAGAAATTGTCCATTTTTATCTCTTGCTGCATGATGCACTTTAAGACAACCCGTTTGCGTATGGCTATCAATATCTGAGGATTCTTCGGCTACTTTATCTACGATACTTACACAACCTTTTGGGCCGATCACATCTTTTACAAAATAAGCAGTTTCACTCATCATGGGTCCCCAGCCAGCTTCATACCAACCCACCGAGCCGTCATCAAATGTTACTTGTAGATGACCGTAATTGTACATGCCTGACGGAATCTCATCAGATAACCTTGCACCTATTGCACTCACCCGAACAGGGGTGGCACCTGTCATCAAACACATCACATCTACATAATGTACACCACAATCAACTATAGGAGACATTGTTTGCATCAAGGCTTTATGTGTTTTCCATTCTGTACCACAACTTTGTTGGTTAAGATTCATTCGCATGACCAAAGGTTTGCCTAAGGTTTGCGCAATTTCAATGAATTTTGACCAAGCAGGATGCACTCTCAGTATGTACCCGACAACTAATTTCTTTCCTGCAGCCAATGCCATATCGACTATCTCTTGTGATTCTTCAACAGTATTTGCGAGTGGCTTTTCTACAAAAATATGCGCACCTGCTGCGAGACTCTTTTTGGCATATTCTGCATGTGTCTCTGGGTAAGTATTGATAGATACTACGTCTGGTTTTGTTGCAGCTAAGGCTTCGTCAAAATCACTAAATCCAGGTAAGCCGCCTAATTCTTTGGACAAAGCTTCTCTACTCTCCGGCCCTCGACTGACGAGTCCTACAATTTCAAATTCGGGTAGCTGGTGGTAAGCCCTTGCATGGGAACTACCCATATTGCCACATCCCACTACTAGTACTTTTAGTTTTTCATCCATTATTGATAGGTATTAATATATCTTATGAGATTGCCAATATAGTTGTTTCCTTGGGGAAAAAAAAATCAATAGGCTTCCGTAGCTTAGACCTTTGGTCTGAGTAGTTTTGAACAGTAAATTAATTTAGGTTTTGAGCCAGATAAAAAAGAAGAAGTCTACCAAATATTATTAGAAGTCTTCAATGAGTTGGGCGAGTTTAGAGATGGAGATGCCGTTTATTTGGAAGATGGGAAGACGATGAATAAAACCTTTATGAGAGAGCTTTATACTAAATTTAGAGAACGCTACGGACGGATGGCGGAAGAATTTGACAATATTTACTTAGATAAATTTGATGTTTCTCAAATGTTTAAAGCCTATTTAGATAGACAAACGCAAGTGCCTAAATCTGCGACTACAGAATGAATTCTTATCGAAGGAATTTTGATCCCTTCCTACCTACAAATCAACATCATATGAGCTTTGAATTTAACACTTGAATCTCTTCACTTTGCTATCCCTTTACTTGATCTTGTCCCAAAAGCATTAATAAATTAGCTAACAATACAGAAGTCAATATAGAGCCTGGAATATCAAACTGCATCAATTCATAGCCAAAGAAAATCATAGCTATATTAAAACCAATTGCTAATAAAGCTAGTATTAAAAAGAAGTACTTGAAGAAAATTTTCTTATCAAAAAACATAGTAAAGGAGTTAATGATAACTAGTCCAAATTTTCTATTTCGACTAGCTATTTTTTAATAAAAGGTAGTTTTTGAACAGCAGCTTTAATTCTTTTTTTCCTAATCTGGATATATATTTCCGTTCCTGATTTTGAATAGGCTTTTTCTACATAGCCTAAACCGATGCCTTTCTCCAGAGAAGGAGATTGTCCACCAGAGGTAACCTTTCCAATAATAGTGCCTGCTTCATCACAAATATCGTAATCTTTTCTTGGAATACCTCGGTCAATCATCTCAAAACCCACTAATTTTTTAGAAATGCCTGCTTTTTTCTGTGCTAAGAGTGCTTCTGAATTAGTAAAGGATTTGCTGAATTTCGTGATCCAACTAAGTCCTGCTTCTAGTGGAGAAGTGGTGTCATCTATATCGTTACCATATAAACAAAAGCCCATTTCTAGACGAAGGGTGTCTCTAGCTCCCAAGCCAATTGGCTGTATGTTTTCTGCTTTACCCGCCTCCATTACGGCATTCCATAGTGCTACAGCTTGTGCATTAGGTACATATAATTCGAATCCCCCTGCTCCTGTATAGCCAGTTGCGGAGATGATTATTTTCCCGACGCCTCCTATATTACCAATGACGGAGGTATAGTATTTAATAGTAGAGAGATCAATATCGGTGATTTTTTGTAATACTTGTGTGGCTAGTGGACCTTGGACTGCAAAAAGTGCTGCGTTTTCAGATACGTTATACATCGGCACTTGTTCCGTGTTATGTGCTTGAATCCAATTCCAATCTTTATCTATATTGGATGCATTGACGACTAATAGATACTCTTCTTCTCCTGTTCGATAAACTAGTAGATCATCTACGATCCCGCCTTTCTCATTTGGAAAACAAGAGTATTGAGCATCTCCAATTTTTAACTTCGCGGCATCATTACTACAGACCTTTTGAATGAGCGCTAATGCCTTAGGGCCCATTAAAAAGAATTCGCCCATATGGGACACGTCGAATATGCCAACTCCATTACGCACTGCTTTATGTTCTTCTGTGACAGAGCTATATTTTAGAGGCATTAAGTAACCTGCAAAAGGGACCATTTTGGCACCTAGTGTTTCATGCACAGATTCTAGTGGGACACTTAATAGGGAAGTAGTTTCCATAGTTGTTTATTAAAGAGTAGGAATGAATTCGATTTAAAAATCAATAAAATTTCGACGTGTTTATCAACGTAGCTGATACTATTCTTGTAATTTTTACTACTAATTAAATTGAGTGTAAAACAATCCTGGGGCATCCAATTAATTCATCCGGTCACTTCCACAGGCTACCCGTTAATGCTGAAGTGGTCGGATAGTGCGTTGCGATCCGACCACTGGAAGTGATCGGACCG
>JALZWC010001032.1 GCA_023300255.1 Saprospiraceae bacterium
TACAGACAGGGCCGAGGCGATGCCCCTTTGAAATAATAAAAGAGCATCGCTCTGACCCTGTCTGTAGAAAAAATGTTTAATCATTGACTATAAGGAGCGCAGCTTCGGCTCTGTAAAAACAGTATTAATATCAATTGCTATCATTTTGCGGTCAATGTTTATACTTATGCGGATCAAGGACTAAATTATTCACTACAAAGAGATATCAAGCTATTTTAATACTTTTTTTTACAGGGTCGAACCTGTATAGTCAACTCTTGTTTTTTTGCAATCAATAATTTAGCTCTTAATTAGCATTACTTCACTAAGTCGTAGGATTGCCCTATAGGTAGGGTAATAAATTTAAAAGATATAGATAATGAACAGAAAATCCTTTTTACAAACCTGTGCTTTCGCAATTGCTGGCATAGCTTTAAGTAATAACTTAGCTTCTTGTAAAACGAAAAAAAGAACAATTACACCAGGAGCGTTATCGAAACTAGATGCTTATGAATTAGCTAATTTAATCCAAAATAAACAGTTAAACCCAAAAGAATTACTACTAGATACCATTCAGCGAATCAAAGCCAAAGACGATCAAATTGGAGCTGTTTCTATAACAGATTTTGAAGCAGCATTGAAGCGAGCAGAAAATATAGATGTTACGCTTCCATTTGCAGGCATTCCTTTATTGTTAAAAGATGGGACTGATTTTGGAAAGGTCATTCGTCCACATAGTTCTCGATTTTTCCAACAATATACTTCTAAAGGAAAATCACTCATTGTAAAAAAGTATGAAGCATTAGGGTTCAACTTTATTGGATATAGTAAAACACCCGAATTTAATAATACAGCTGGTTCTACAGAACCCTTATTATTCTCGCCTTGTAGAAATCCATGGGATACCAATAAATCTGTTGGTGCTTCTTCGGGAGGAGCGGCGGCGGCTATTGCTGCAGGCTATGTTCCTTTGGCACATGGTACTGATGGAGGTGGCTCTTTAAGAATCCCTGCTGCTTATTGTGGGGTGTTTGGTTTTGCCCCCTCCCAATATCGGATGTTGTCTGGTCAATTGGATGGGAAGCATAATTTATTTACTCGACATCATGCATTGAGCAGAACGGTAAGAGATAATGCCACGCTGTTTTACCACACTCAAATTAAAAACGAAAAGTTAGGATTCAACCCATTACCTTTAGTGCAAAACGCTAGTAAAAAACGATTAAGAATTGGACTACTAGATAAAGGTGTTATGGGCGTTCCCCTTGATTCGGATATTAGATTAGGTCTAGATAAATCTGCTAAGCTATTAAGCTCTATGGGACATGAGGTAATCCCTTTTTCTTTTGATATAAATGGCGCCGAATTTTTCACTAACTATTTTATCTTATTCGGTGAAAAAATGAAATTTTTAATTGATGCAGTCGAACAGACTACAGGTAAAAAGGCAGAGGATACAGGTTTACTCGAACCTTGGACCATCGGCATGGCTAGAAACTTGGAGCAATATGATGCAGCCGACAAACAAAAGGCATTAGATTATATCACTCAATTGAAAATTAAAGTTCAGCATATTTTTTCAAAATATGATGTTTGGATGTCACCAGTTACCGCTATGATGCAGCCAACAATTGGAGATTTAAAAACAGATCAGGACTATGATTTTTTATATAAAAAAAATACGACCTTCATGGAATATACGGTCCTGCAAAATATGGTAGGTTCGCCAGCCATGTCTGTGCCCTTATATTGGACCGCTGAAAATATGCCTGTTGGTATTCATTTTTCCGCAGATGTTGGACAAGAAAATCGTTTGTTAGAATTGGCTTTTGAATTGGAAATGGCGCAACCATGGAAAGATAAGTGGGCTTTAGTATAAGGGATATTTCAGAAATAGATTTTCATTTTCTATAAATTGGACAAGGTGGGCGACACTTTTAAAGTGTCGCCCACCTTTACTCTCTGAAAACGAACATTTTTATAAAATCACATCTTTTTGAATTACAACGATAGACTACTAGCCTTTGTAGTTCTTGATTCGTATTTCTAATAATTATTGTTAAAACAAAAAAAATGAATAAAAACAATAGAAAATATCCTTTTTTCATAATACTACTACTAATTCTAATTGCCTGCAATAATGACCAACTGCCGCAAAAAGAAACCCTTCCACAATCACCAGTTTTAGAAAAAAGTAAGACTAAAGAACAAGATTCCGAATCTCAAACAGAGAACAAACAGGCAATGGCCCAATCTCCAGAGGAACTGCTTGATGCCTTGGAAAACTTATCTTTTCTTAAACCAGCTGTATTGGAGGCTAAAATGATTGAATTAATGAACAATCATGCGACTACGCTAGGTCTTCAGCCAATACCTCAATTAGTGAAGGAAAGTAGTGACCCTAGAAATAGCATAAGCGAAGCAGAAATTTTAAAATATTCAGACGTGTTAAAAGAGATTGCTTTAGAATCGAAGAAAGATGGGGAGATTCTTTGGGGTCGAATCCAAGCAACCAAATATGAACGTAAATCGCATGATTGGATTTTTAATACCTTAAAATCCATGGGAATTGAAGACGTGCATCATGATAAGTTTCCAACCCAGTTTCCTCAATGGCGACCTACCGCTTGTGATTTAGAAGTTGTTGCTGCGCCAACTTTTAAAGCAGGAGAAACCTATATTTTCAAAGATGCTATAACTGCTTTTATTTCTGGCACTACTGCTTCAGAAGGTGTCGAAAAAGAAATTATTTATGTAGGAGAAGGAACAGCAGCAGAATTGATGGGACGGGACTTATCCAACAAAATTATTTTACTTCGTGGTAGTACTTTGCCAAGTGCTATGCTTAGTACTGCACGTACTGCTTATTCTAGAGTTGCGTCTGGTCGGTATGGCAAACCAGATGGCATTGTTGTTTGGTGGGATGTACCTAAATCGAAGCAAGTAGCTGGTAGAATAGGAGCGCCCGGTGGTGGTGATGCAATAGGTAAGGCTGTCCCTTGGACAAGTATAGGTAATGACCAAGGACTTTACCTTAGAAAATTGTTAGATAGAGCCACCCCTGAAAATCCTGTGAAAGTTAAGATGAATATACAGGGACAAATGGAGTCTGGAAAAGACCGAATGACCGGAAATGTCTATGCTAAACTACCTGGGAAATCAGGAAAATTTATTGTTATTCCTACCCATGTAGATGGTTATTTTTATGGAATTCATGACAATGGTGCTTGCGTTGCCTTGAATCTAGCCTTGGCTAATTATTTTTCGAAAATGCCCTTTGACAAACGAGAACATGGTATTATCTTTTTCTTTGAAGGAGATCATGAAGTGCCTGGTGTTGGCGGAACTTTACCATATGTGAATAGCCATAAAGCCTTTTTAAAAGATAGCCTGCTATTGACGCTTCGTCCAGAACATTTGGGAATGGTTCGACCGCTTTATGAAGGTGTTTTCGTTGGAACTTCTAATATTACAGAACCTGTAATGTTGACGAATACCAATCAGAGTCCATTACTAAATGAGTTGTTTTTAGAAGCAGCTAGACGCTATACCTTATCCATCGGAGATGTTTTAGTAATAGAACCTTTTGCAGATGAAGCAGCCTTTCACCCTCCTTTTCATGACATTGGCGCCATTTCAGCAGGATGGATTCAAAGTTCTAAATTCTATCATTCTTCAGCAGATGTGGACTGGGAAACGATTGGATGGGGTGGGGTTAATTTTAAACAAATGGAAAAATTTACTCGGGCACATGCTTTTATTATAGAAGAATTATTTAATTATTCGAAAGCTGATTTGGAACGTGGAGGAAAACCAGTTCCTAAAATACCTATTTATCAATCAGATTTACTTAAAATGTATATGGGGAATAATTAAATAATAATTCGTTAACTTTTCGAAGATTGTAATTGTTGAAAATCGTACAATTATAATTGCGAAAAGTATTCTTATCTAACACAAATAGAGAGTTGTATTTTTTAAAATAAAACTTCAAACTACTCCAAACACTTGACTCCGTCCTTCCTGCCTCAATATAGGAACTAACTAAAGTAATGCTCAAGAATATTCATCATCACTAAAAGTGACTTCATGCTTGTTTTATGCACTTTAATCATTGATAAATTCGCTTTTACCACCAAATTAAATACTTGTCACTAAAGCCCTATATTTAGAAATTATGTTGTTTTGTGTAAACAACATAATTTCGTATTTACAGGAAATATCCAAATGATTAGAGAATATTTATTTTTTTTACAAATATTTAATTACTTTTAGTGCGTAATATAGAATTTAACACATATTGCGATAGTTTTGATGCGAAATGAATAACCACACTTGTAAAAAAAACTGCCAAAGCTTTCCTCTCAAGAAATCTCTGTCTTGGCTACCTGCCTTATTTATAGCAATAATAGGCAAACCTTCGATGT
>JALZWC010001033.1 GCA_023300255.1 Saprospiraceae bacterium
ACTATGTGGCCTATGTACCTATGTGGTAAAAAATGTCAACATCTTATTGTGTTCTTTAGATTTAATATATATGTTCCCCCAATTCTTTACACACTCAAACGAAATATATCTCTATTCTCTGCTCTCGCTTCTCTTTTCTAAAACCTGTAAGGTTTTATATTGAGTAATTCTATTGTCAAAAATACAAATTAATGCCTCATTATTTACAGAATAAAACTGCTTTCTCTTTACTACGATTGCTAAAACCTCTACTTTTGCTGATAAGGATAGGAAAAATTAAGTCTTTAGTAACGACAAAACAATAACTCTATCATTTAGACGTCTTATTTCGTCCTTACTTAATTATAACGCCTACTCTCTAATCAAAGAATGCTATATGAAAAAAATTCATTTAATCGGTATCGCACTTATTGCTGCTGCTATTATGGTTTTGATGTCTATGTCTAATGATATGGGAACCTATGCTACATTTGAAGATGCCACTATAACGGGTAAAAAAGTAAAGATCGCTGGACAATTATCTAAGGATAAAGAGATGGTCTATAACCCCCAAGAAGATGCTAATTATTTTAGCTTTTTCATAAGAGACTCAGAAGAAATAGAAAAGAAAGTCGTTTTACTAGCTGCCAAACCTCAAGACTTTGAGTTGTCGGAACAACTCGTTTTAACAGGTAAAATGCAGGGAGATGTATTCATGGCAAGCGATATGTTGATGAAATGTCCATCGAAGTATAAAGATGAAGAGATTTATATTAAAAGTAAAGAGGGGGTACTTTAGACATAAATACAAGTATCTACTAATAAATTACGTGTCGGACACCTTCGAAGGTGTCCGACACGTAGACTTACGAAAAAATCTTAAGGTCTTTTTAATGATTTTCAATATGTCCAAAGACAATTATATAGTAATATATCAATGACCACTCCTCCCGCTTTAACAATCAGAACTGCTATCCAATCAGATTTACCTGCCTTAACGACGATTTATAATCAAGCAATTCTTGCTAAACAAACAGCAGACACCGTGCCTTTCGAAGTATCAGGGAGACAGGCTTGGTTTGATGCCCATTTAGATCCGCAATTCCCTTTATATACGGCCCTTTTAGACGATCAAATCGTTGGTTATGGAACACTCAGCAAATACAGAGGTGGTCGTCCTGCTTTAAGGCATGTTGTAGAAATTAGTTATTATTTACATCAAAGTCATCAAGGAAAAGGAATTGGTACTCGCCTACTTCAATTTTTATTAAAAGAAGCCAAACAGCTTGGCTTCCAAACTGCCTATGCCCTTCTTTTAGATATAAATATCCCAAGTGTTGGCTTATTAAAAAAGTTAGCTTTTCAACAGTGGGGGCATTTACCCAACATTGCAGAGGTGGATGGTGAAATTTGTGGACAATATATCTTTGGAAAGCCTTTATAATTTCAAACGAAGCCTACTCAGACCAGAGGTCTAAGCTACTGGAAACTGATCAAATACTATACTTATCTAAATTATCCATTACAGATAATCCAGTCAACTTTTCATAAATAACGGTTTATTAATTATCATTGTGTCATGCTCAGGTGCTATGCCACCTTAGAATTAGAAAATTTTATCACAGTGTACTTTTCTAAGATACAAAACGATGAACCTAAATAATTTAGATTGGGGTATTATAGTTGCCTTTTTTGCCATTTCTTTAGCTATTGGTATATATGCCTCTAGAAAAGCGGGGAAAAATTCAGCTGAATTTTTTCTTTCTGGTAGAAACATGCCTTGGTGGTTACTAGGAGTTTCTATGGTCGCCACTACCTTTGCAGCAGATACGCCCAATTTTGTAACAGATGTTGTCCGAAAAAATGGTGTCGCAGGTAACTGGGCTTGGTGGGCTTTTCTATTGACGGGGATGTTAACTGTTTTTGTCTATTCTCGACTATGGAGGCGGTCAAATGTATTGACCGATTTAGAGTTTTATGAATTGCGATATGGAGGCGCTTCGGCGGCTTTTTTGCGTGGATTTAGAGCACTTTATTTAGGCGTATTATTTAATGTTGTGGTGATGGCTACTGTTTGTCTTGCCGCAGTTAAAATCGGTGGCACCTTATTAGGTCTAACGCCTACCCAAACCTTGGTCATTTCTTCTGTAGTGACCGTTATCTATTCTGCTTTTGGTGGATTAAGAGGGATTATATTAACCGATTTTTTCCAATTTTCCTTGGCGATGATTGGCTCTATTTGGGCAGCGGTATATATTGTAAATATGCCAGAGGTTGGTGGTTTAGCTAATTTATTGGCACAAGATAATGTCGCCCCTAAATTGAGTATGTTACCAGACTTTAGCGACACGGAATCTTTAGTTCCATTATTAATTGTTCCTTTGGCCGTGCAATGGTGGGCTGCCTATTATCCCGGTGCAGAACCAGGTGGTGGTGGATATATCGCTCAACGAATGTTAGCTGCAAAAGATGAGAAAAATGCAATGGGTGCGACGCTCTTTTTCAATATTGCACATTATGCTTTTCGGCCTTGGCCTTGGATTTTAATAGCGCTTGCTTCATTGGTTGTTTTTCCAGATTTGGACGCTTTACAAAGAGCATTTCCTCATATAGATGCGAAAGTTATCAATGATGATTTGGCTTATCCTGCTATGTTAAGTTATTTGCCACATGGTTTATTGGGTTTAGTAATCGCTTCTTTGGTTGGTGCTTTTATGTCTACTATATCTACTCACCTTAATTGGGGTTCATCTTATATTGTAAATGATTTTTACAAAAGGTTTCTTAACCCAGATGCTTCTGAAAAACAGCTAGTTACTGTAGGAAGACTCTCTACGGTTGTATTAATGATTCTAGCGGCTTCTTTGGCGCTGCAATTTGAAAGTGCATTGGATGGTTTCAATACAATCTTAGTCATCGGTGCGGGAACAGGTTTAATATTTATCTTACGTTGGTTTTGGTGGCGGATTAATGCCTATAGTGAAATAGCGGCAATGATCCTTTCCTTTACCGTAGCAATGGTCTTGAAGTTTGGAGATTTTGGATTAGCAAGTCATGAAGAATTACTAGTCGGTGTAGCGGTTACTACGGTTGGTTGGTTATTAGCAACTTTCTTAACGCAACCGACAGATCAAGCAGTACTTCTTAATTTTTATAAAAAAATAAAACCTGCTAAGAAAGGTTGGTTGCCTGTCATTGAAAAAGCAAAAGCGGCTAATGTATTGGTGGATAGCGAGGTAGAAACTGGACAATTGTCTTTAGAAATTGCTTGTATGATTATTGCTTGCTTTACGGTGTATGGCGCATTATTCGCAACGGGCTTCTGGATTTATGGACAGACGGTTAGTGCTTTGATTGCTACGGCGGTTGCTGTGGGAGGCGGGATTTTCTTATTTCGGATTTGGAGTCGGTTGACTCAGTAGGGACTTGAGGGTGGCAAAAATCATACATCATATTTCATACATCATAAATCATATATCTATCACACGTAAAACTAGATGGATATATGATTTATGATGTATGATTTAAAATTTATGATTTCCACATTGTCATTGCC
The DNA here is from genome assembly GCA_023300255.1 of Saprospiraceae bacterium. GTDB lineage: Bacteria > Bacteroidota > Bacteroidia > Chitinophagales > Saprospiraceae > JAFMDF01. The sequence continues at coordinate 3,536 of JALZWC010001033.1, forward strand.
CAAAAAATTACAACAAAGATTTAGCATCCTCCGTCTTCGCATATGATCGTCGACGATCCATAGTTGTCCAAGATCATATTTTTTGAGCGGGCGGCAAAAAATCATACATCATATTTCATACATCATAAATCTTATATCCATCTAGTTTTACGTGATAGATTTAGGATGTATGACCTG
>JALZWC010001034.1 GCA_023300255.1 Saprospiraceae bacterium
GAGTGATGGCAGAAATTTTCAAAATGGCTGTCATCTTTCCGAGAACCCCAGATGACAGCCACTTTCCAAGTTTCTGCCATCAAGAGTTCGTCTCTTAGCCTGACGGCTATGGTTACAAACTTAAACCATCGATTGTACGAGAATTTTAGGTTGTGGAAACCCCCTTTGTTCAGCGTTCTGTCTATAGACTTGTGATAGTAGAGCTTAATGTCAGTGGCTATTTTTATATTTAATAACACCTCCCACTATTGTATAAAGTACTTTTGTCGACATGATTTCTTCTTCTTTACAGGTCAATAAATTTTTAGATAAAATAGTAATATCGGCCAGCTTTCCACCTTCTAAAGACCCTTTTTGGTTTTCTTCAAAAGCAGCGTATGCATTGGACAAGGTGTAAGCTTTTAGCCCTTCCAATCTAGTCATTGCCTGTTCTGGAAAAAAAGGAGTTGGGTTATCTACTCGTTTTCTGCTTACACTAGCATAAAAGCTTTCAAGAGGGTCTACATCTTCCACAGGTGCGTCCGTACCATTGGTAACCACGACTTTAGCATCTAATAAGGAACGCCAAGGATAAGCACTTTCTTTTGCTCTTTTTTCGCCTAAACGTTTTACCACGTATGGAGAATCGGATGTACAGTGTATCGCCTGCATAGAAGCAATTACATCTAAAGCGGCAAAACGTGGAATATCTGCTACATCTATATGCTGAGCATGCTCAATCCGCCATCTAAAATCTGATCGATCGCTATACTTTTTAAATACATTTTCATAAATATCTAGTACTTCTCTATTTGCTCTATCTCCAATGGCATGTACACAATATTGCAATTTGTGCTTGGCAGCGAGATCTGCAATTTGTTGAATGTCTGCAATAGGGGTTACGTTTTGACCGAAAAAGTCTGGCTTTTCTTCATAGTCTGCTAATAACCAAGCCCCAAAAGAACCTAAGGCACCATCCATATAGCCTTTTATAGAGCGACAAGTAAATGTGTGATTTCCCGCATCTATTACAGGAAAGTTTGGCAAATTTTCTTCTAGATTTTCTTCTTTACTACCAATCATGGACCATAGGCGGACATCCAGTTTTCCTTCTTCTGCGAGCTTCTCGTATCTAGCTAATTCTTTAAACGTAGCCCCTGCATCCTGAAAAGAAGTAATCCCCTTCTTTAGACATTCTTCCTGTACTAATTCTATGCTCTTATACCATTTTTCCAATTTTTCTTCCTCTGTAAGTGTTGATAAGTATTCTTTATAAGCATCTGAAACAACACCCATCGCTGTTTCTTCGAATACCCCTATCGCCTCTCCACCAGTACCTCGGACAATTTCCCCTCCAGAGGGATTGGGCGTTTCTTTGGATACACCAGCCATTTCCATTGCTTTTTTATTAGCAAAAATAGAGTGCCCACTAGCGTGGTTTAAAATCACAGGATTATTAGGCGTTAGTGCGCTCAATTCATCATGGTATGGATATCCTAAGACTTGTCTATCTAAAGGCGTATTCCATTTTTCTTGGTGCCAACCTCTACCCGTTATCCATTCTCCTGGCTTTGCTGTTTTTGCTCGTTCTGCTACTTGAGCAACGATGTCATCCCAGTTTTTGGATCGTAGAAAATTCAAATTCATTAAGCCATTTCCTAGATTAGAAAAATGCCCATGTCCTTCTATAATACCGGGCATTACAAAATTTCCTTTAAGATCTATCGTTTTAGTATTGGTATTTGCTAAAGATTGAATTGCTTGATTAGATCCTATTTTTAATAAGCGATCTCCTTTTATAGCAACCGCTTCCGCAGATGGATTTTTTTCATCCATTGTAGCAACTTGACCATTGATTAAAATAAGATCCGCTACTTCTTTCTGTTCCGATTGCGGAGCGGGCTGACAAGCAGTAAATATTAAAAATAGTACAAAAAGTAGAGGTGTTGGAATGCGCATAATTCTTTTAAATTGATAGGTATACGACAAATAGCTTCGCTAAGTAAGTCAATAATTTGATATTTTTGTATAGAAGTTGTTTAAAATGTATTAAACAACTTCAGACAGTTATTTGGTACACTCAAATTTACTAGAAGTAATTTCTTATAATATGCTGAAGTAGTAGTAATTGAAGGAGCGAATTATAAGGATTACTTTGCGATGCAAAAAGACCACTCTTTTTAAACTTCTTTCCATTATCTATTTTTATAAATGCTTCGTTTCAGATAAACGAATGTAGCTACTATAGACTTTATTTTAAATAAAGAAGGTCAGTTACCTACGGCACGAATTAGTTACACCAAGCTATAATTACTTTCTTTTATTACTTTCTAAAATAACGTACTTAAAAGCCTAACAGCTAATCCTTTTTGTATGTTTTTTTTGAATAATATCTAATGATCAACAATGTTTTGTTATGAATAAAAAATACAAAGTCTGCTTTTACATATGTATTGTTTGTTGTTTATTAGGTACATCAATAGTTGCTCAAACAACGATTAATAATGGAGCTTGTAATACAGGCATTTCGATACCTGATAATAACTGTGTGGATGTTTCTATTAATGTGGTTGCTTCTGGGAATGTACTAGGACAGGATATATTTCTAACAGAGGCCAGATTAATCATGACTCATGATTGGCGGGCAGATGTAGAGATGACCCTTACCACACCTAATGACGAAGCTAGTTTATTACTGATAGACCGTAGAGGAGGAACAGGCGATAATTGGGGATTGTTGAGCAATGGTAATTGTACACAACCTATGGTTTTGTCAGATGATGGCTGTGCAGTAGAAGCAATTAATAGGGCTAATAAAAGTTCTGATGCGGTGGGTCGGTATACGCCAGAACAATCTTTTGCTGATTTATATAGTACGTCTAATATTGATCCAAATGGTATTTGGAATTTAAGAGTTTGCGATCAAAAATCAATCAACATAGGTACTTTGGACCATTTTGAACTGGTCTTTGCACCTGTTGGTTGTACTGCGCCATCCAATATCACTTTTTCTTCTATTACAGCTAGCTCTATTGATTTAGCATGGATGGATAATAATGCTTGCGTTGGAAATGTGATTATAGAGTATGGGCCAGTAGGCTTTACACCAAGTAATGGCGCTTCATCTGGTAGTGCTAGTAGCCAAGTAGTGTCTTTGAATTGTACGGAAGACTATGTTTTAACTGGATTGGCAGAAGCTACGGAATATGACGTATACATTAGACAATCTTGTGGGACTACTTCTTATTTGTACAATTCTTGTAAAATTTCCTTTTTAACAGATTGTGATGTTCCTCCTGCTACCTTATCTGAAGATTTTAACAATCAAACTAATTGTGATGGAGATGGTAATTGTATTTCTTGTCCCACTTTAAGTGGTGTCTGGAGGAATTCTATTGTAGATAGTATTGATTGGATCGTCAATAGCGGACCAACGGTAACTTCTCGAACAGGGCCTTCAGATGATATTAGTGGAGGGGGACAGTATATTTATATAGAATCGTCGTTTGATTGTAAACTAAACAAAGAGGCTGTTTTGATATCTGATTGTATCAATGTGGTGGCGAACGCTGGAACTTGTCATCTATCCTTTTATTACCACTTATTCGGAGTAGACATTAACCAACTAAAGCTGGAAGGATCTACAGATGGTGCAACATGGACTAATCTATGGCAACAAAACGGGAACCAAGGAGATAAATGGTATAAAGTATATGTAGACTTATCGCCTTTTAATAATCAAGTGATGCAGTTTCGATTTGTAGGAAATAGTACGGCTGATACTAAACCTTATGGAGATATAGGTCTAGACCAGATTGAATTCTATGGGCCTCAAGTACAACCGACCGATGTCCGCTATGCTGATAAAGATAATGATGGGTTTGGAGATCCAAATGATTCTTTATCCATTTGTTTTTTGGTGCAACCTGCAGGATACGTAGTAGACAACACCGATTGTGATGATACTAATGCAGCGATTAATCCTGGAGCAGCAGAGCTTCCTTGTAATTTGACGGATGAAAATTGTAATGGAAATGCAGATGAGCAGTTAATTTTAAATCCAATAGCAGCGATAAGTGAGGTATGTAGTGGGACTACAGCTACACTAGAAGTACAACCTGCTAATAATGGCACAATCTATTGGTACAATTCTGCTAGCGGTGGAATGCCTATTGATTCTGGTCAATTATTTACGACCCCTATTTTGATGGATACCACTATTTATTATGCACAAGAGATAAAGGATTCCTTAGGACAGAATTGTGAAAGTGATCTTATTCCTGTAAGCGTATTTGTAAATCCTCAACCAGATATAAGTAATGCTTCTGGTCCTCAAAGTGTTTGTCAAGCAACAGATTTTGATTTAAAAGATTTAATTATTCAAGACGCCAATAATGCGACGGATACTATTCTTTTTTATTCGAGTGATACTTATTCGAGTAATTCTCTAATTAGTCCTAATGTATCTATTTCTAGCAATACCATTTATTATATCCAAGCGGTATCTAGTACAGGTTGTATAGATCAATTGTCTGTAGCTTTTACAATTGAAACGACTCCTGTCGCCAATATTACTGCTCCTGATACAATGAAAATTTGTTTCCAGAGTAGCCCTGAATTAATATTGGCTAATAATATAGGAGCTGGTGTTGCTCCCTTTTCTTATGAATGGAATATAGGTACTCAAAATGAAGAAGCTATTGTGTTTTCTAGAACGAAGGATTTTTTCCAGACTTATGCGGTTACGATTACCTCAGCAAATGGCTGTAATAGTAGTGATTCTATTGTGGTGCATACTTTGCCAAGCCTTAGTTCTGTAGAGGTCGTAAATATTCAAGAACCAGGATTTTGTCAGACAAATGGAGCTATAGATATAGCGCCTCGAGATGGCTTAGCTCCTTATGGTTATGTATGGAATGGTCCCTCTTTTGGTATTACCAACAATTCTTCTTCAAGTGTTTATAATATTCCTAGTTTGCCAATGGGGGCCTATAATATTACCGTTACAGATGCTTATGGTTGTAATAAAGTATTGCCGCAGCAAATTGTTAATGGTCCGGATCTATCTATTGATAATGTGGTAGATGTAACTTGTCATGGAGATCCAAATGGCGCGATCCATTTAACAGTTGGTGGTTTAATTAATCCCTCCTTTCAATGGACAGATGAATCAAATAACCCAATTGCAACTAGTGAAGATTTAGTGAATTTTCCTGCAGGTATTTACAATGTCATTGTTGATTCTGATAATACCCAACCTTGTCCATTAGATAGTATTGTAATTAAAGAGCCAGCGCCTCTAGAAATTTTGAACATTATTACTTCTGAACCTAGTTGTACAGGGATCGGAGATGGTACGATTGATTTGACGCTGACAGGTGGGACGCCTATTAACGGGGATTACAATTATGCTTGGTCGAATGGACTACCCAATACTAACAATCCAACAAATCTTTCTCCTGGCATATATGATGCAACGATCACAGATGCTCAAGGCTGTAGTACTACTGCCGCAAGTATTATTAATGCGACTCCTGCTTTAGTTGCTTCAACAAACGGTATAGATCCTACCTGTGTGAATGGTGATGACGGCCAATTGACCGTAAATGTATCAGGAGGGAATACGCCATATACCTACCAATGGAATGACCCATTTCAACAAAATACAGCAACGGCTTTTGCTTTGAAAACAGCTATATACGATGTGACGGTTACAGATGCGAATGATTGTGAACAAATTCTTCGAGATACTTTATTCCAGCCTCCAGGCTTATTTCTAAATATACAAAATATAACAAACCCATCTTGCGCAGGCGCAAACGATGGAGTAATAGATGTTTTTGTAAATGGAGGTACAGCCCCTTATGCTTATTTATGGAATACAGGAGCAACTATCGATAGAATTGTTTCCGTGGAAGAGGCTTTCTATTCTGTCTCTATTACGGATGCGAATGATTGTATTGCTATTTTAGATTCAATTGAATTAGATGCTCCAGAAGTAATGGATATTGACTTTATTAATATCCAAGTACCTATCTGCAAAGGCGTAAGTGACGGAGCTGTTGATATTACTGTGAATGGAGGAGTTGCTCCTTATCGCTACTCTTGGAATACAGGTACGGGCAGCAAGGACTTACGTAATATACCAGAAGGCAATTATATGGTAACAGTCACAGATGATAATAACTGTCGAACGGTGTCTGATACGCTCCAAATAGTCGCCCCTCAAGGAATAACAATTAATGACTTTCTAGTGGTGGATTCCATTCTATGTAAGGATATGGATAATGGCGTAGTTTTTATGAATGTGCTATCTGATGCACCAGGCGCAAACAACTATATCTTCACATGGAAAGATAGTAGTCTAGTAACGGATAACTCTACAGGATTTTGGTTAAGTAGTGATTTTACCACACTTTCAGCAGGGATTTATAATTTGGAAATTCAAGATAATATTGGCTGTACTTTAGAAACTTCATTTACTTTGCCAGAACCAGATTACTTAATGATTGATACCATTTTGATGGAAACGCCATCTTGTTATGGTTCAGAAGATGGGAGTATTGTTGCTAATGTTAGTGGCGGTACAGAACCCTATATTTATAGCTGGTTATTACCGAACAATAGTGTGCAAAGAACTAATCAAGGCTTCTTACAGAATATAAGTGGAGGTAATTATATGTTACAAATAATAGATGCCAATGGCTGTATTTCTAATAATTTTTCTTTTGTCTTAGAAGAGCCATCTGCTATTAATATTACAGCTGCGTCTAATGACCCTGTTGGATGCGCAGAGCCAGAAAATGGACTCCTTGATATTGTTGCTAATGGAGGGAGAATGCCTTATAATTACGAATGGAGTAGTGGCTTGACCTCTCGTAGCATCAATGATTTGGATGCAGGTTTTTACACGGTTACTTTAACGGATGCTACAGGTTGTGATGCTATTGAAACCTTTAATGTTGGCTTCGAAGAAAATGGTTTGCAAATTGATATTGTTTCTATTACAGATAAAAGCTGTACTAATTCTAATGATGGTGCTATTACTATTGCAGTGAGTGGTGGTCTAGGAATCTATCAATATGTATGGAGCAATGGCGTACAAGTAATAGCCAATGACACGATGGAATTAACGAATCTAGGCGCTGGAAATTACAGTGTTAGTGTCGTGGATGAAAATGAAGATTTTTTATGTAGAGGTGCTTTAGAAGATATTGTCATTAGTTCAGGAGGTTCTCTTTCTGTCCGACTGGATAATCTAACGAATGAGCTAGAATGTTTTGGAGATGATAATGGCGCATACGCTATATCTGTGAACGGAGGAACTGGACCATATAGTTATGAATGGAGTAATGGATCGAATATGGAAGACCAAGCCAATTTATCTGCTGGAGATTATTCTTTAACCATTGAAGATGTTAATAATTGTATTTGGGTAAGTGATAATTTCTTCCCCCCCATTACGAGTCCGACTAATCCTCTAAGTGCAAATGCACTGACTACCACACCTGTGCTATGTGCAGGGGAAAGTAATGGATCTATTGCACTATCTATCAATGGCGGAATGTTACCTTATCAGTATAATTGGAATACGGGTGCAACTACGTCTACCATTCAAAACTT
>JALZWC010001035.1 GCA_023300255.1 Saprospiraceae bacterium
TTTCTACATACACTAGCAGGCGCAACCACTAAAGCGGGTCCCAGTTTTCCTCTATCTACTAACAGCGCTAATCCTTGCACCGTTTTTCCCAAACCCATATCGTCGGCCAAGCAGGCGCCCACGCCCCAAGCAGCACAGCGTTGCAACCATTCATAGCCTTCTTTTTGATAAGGTCGTAAGGTTGCTTCAAACTTTTTAGGTACTTTAAATTTCTTTGAAAATGCTTTTTTTAATCGTTCTTGGCTTTCTTGAAACTTTTTGTCTGCCTCTAGAAATTGCACGGAATCCGTAAATTCTTGAATAGCAGGCGCAGCAAGTGGATGCAATTGTAGGGTCCCATTCTTTTTTGCAGCTACCAAGCCATTAATCTCTTTTAAGCGTTTTCTAAATTCCTCTGTCAACGCCAAAAACTTACCGCCACTTAATTCTATAAATTGATTGTTCTGTTTACTTAATTCTAATAATTCTTGCATCGTCAATACCCGATCTTCATCTACTGCCAATTGTCCACTGACTTCAAACCAGTTGTTTTTTTCGCTGATTTCCATTCGGAATTCGTCGAATCCAACAATACTTGTAATACGAAATTTTTCCCCTTTAGGCCATTCTAAAACAATCGCTTTTTCCTTTAAAAGAGGGGCTAATTGCACCAGTAACTCCAAACATTTTTCCGTGTCTTCTAATTCCCATACCCCACTTTTAGGTCGAGTCTTTTTTAATATAGGTACCCGATTTCTAAGATTTTTAAAATGTTTTTTTTCCTCTTTTAAATTCCTGTTAGTTGCTGTTCGGACTCCCTCAATAGGAATAATGAGCGTTGGCTCTCCTTCTCCTATTTTTACATAGGGAGGCATCTCACCAAAGGGTTTAACATATAATTCTACATGAAAGCCATCCCCCACAGGTAGTAGATGTACACAGGCCCTAGCATCTGCTTCTACCGTTGGTAAATTTTCTTCTTCAAAGACTGATTCTACATTTACCACTCCTGCCAATCCTGTAATAGCTTCTTTTAACATAGCCGATCCACGCTGTGGAATCTGTAGTGTTTTACCATTGAAAGCTTGCGCGATTTGAGCAATGCGTTCCGTAATTTCTATAAATAGATATCGGGTAGGAGATTCTTTAATAAGCTGAAAATCCTTCCCGTATTTTATTTCATGAGAAAAGGTCAAATGATACCCCTCCCCCTCCTGTCGAGCAATCAATCGAGGTTCTTGTTGTATCAATTGAACCGCTACTTCAGGTGATTTCATTAAAAACAAAAGTGGATGTCCAACTAGTTGCCTCCATTCCGAAGCTTCATCTAAATCAATGGAAGTCCCATAGCCATAATGAATGGCATTAATAATGCGCTCATCATGTGCTGTTAAACAAGAGACCTCTCGTACATTTAACCGATTATAAGAAATGACTCTTCCTTTTGTCCACCCCTTTTTTCCGTAAGATTGTACTTTGGGCTGCACGGTATTTCGATCAAAATCTACCAACCATATCAAACGAGTATCTTTTTGGATAACCTCACTCCCCTTATTATTATTACCTAAGCCTAGTAATACCTTTACCGCAATTTCCCAGTCTTCTACTTTGGGAACTGTATTAACTAATGGATCAATATCTAGTTTTTGTTGCTGCTGCTCCAAAGCCAATAAAGCTTTCTTGCTCAAAGGTTTGATTGCATGTACTAGTGCCTGTAGTTCTATGGCAATCCATTTGAATCCATTTTCTTCCGCTCTTTTTTGTAGGCTCTTTAGAGCAGTTATATCTACGTATTTTTCATCCACCCAATAAGCACAGAACCATTCAAAAAAATTAAATAATAGAATCTCATTAGGTTCTGTATTAAGAATAAGATGCGCTGCTACTTTATCGTTTTTAAGGTATAGTCGAACTGCTTTTAATTTTTCATATACACTACTATGATAAGAAGGATTTTTAGCTGCCCAGTTCAAATGACTATCAATCTTTCTATCAATTACCTGATTTTGTAATTTCAAGCGAGTCAAAATATGGAAGATACCTTGGCCATTGTGCAGGTAAATATTATTCTTTCTAATTGATTTTCGAAGTGCCTTAGTACTAATATCCAAAGCAGCTAGCGCTTCTTCTGTTTTTCCTTTTGCAAATAAATGAATCCCCTCTAAAGCAGTCTTCATATATGGGGAATCAACATAAGCTAGTAGCTTCTCCAATTGTTGCCAATCTCCTCTATAAAATAAAATTTGCGCCAAGGATGCTGCTAAAGAGGTCCGAGTTTCTGACGGAGGTAATGTTGGTATTAATGTTATCGCAAAATGGAAATATTCATCTGCTTTTTTTAAATCAAATAATCGTAAAATTACTTTTTCATTGAGTAGCAAAATCAATATATCTGTTGGTATAGATTTCACTAACTGCTCCTCCCATTTATCTGGTAGCCAGTAAGTACACAATTCTTCTTGGGTATAATTACTTCGATAGTTCCGAATAACTTTATAGTAATTCGTTTTAAATACATTAGTGTTTCCCAAATATCTAGCTAAACGCATTTTCTTAAAAGAAGTCTCCGCACTATCTTCTTGATGCCAATAACGATAACCAAAACTCGACTCTTGATGATTCAGCAAATGATTCGCAATTCTGTGAAAATCTGGATCAGCAGCAAATTGTGCATTACATAGGTGATCTGCAAAATGATGAGGGCAACGATATTTATTTTGATGATCTTTTTCGAATAATCCTGATTTCAATAAGCCTTCTAGTAAAGGCTTCAGGTCTTTTTGCTTAAGCGTTTTTCCATCATGCTTTAGCTTTAATTCATTAAATTGCTTCATCAAACTGGTCTGGGCAATCCCCTCCCAATTAAGCGCCATCAACTTCACCAATCGCTTCGAGGTAGGCGTCAGTTGATCGTATTTTTTTTGTAGTTGTTTAATTGAAAGATCTTTTTTTTGAGATGTTGTTTCTATTCTTTTCTCCTCAGCATATTTATCTCGTATTGCAAATAGCGCCGCAGCCACATGTGGGCAAGCTTCTTCCCAATTACAATTACAATCCCATTCTTCAATATGATTGTTTTGTAAAAAAATATCCACAAAGAACTCTTTGCCTCCCAATAGCAGATAGACCTCAAAAATATCAACATCAAATTCCTCTATATCTTTTACGCTCCCTTCCAAGTAGAATTTTTTTCCTAATGAGAGAGTGGTTGATTGCAGTTCTGTTTCAAAATTATTTAATGTTAGGTAGGACATGTTTATGTTGGTAGTTTTCTAGTAAAAAATATTGTCCATTATACGCTATCTTGTATAAACTTTAAAGATAGATGGTATTTAATGGTAATTGTAATGATCTATGACTTACAAAACTACAAATCATTTGGTAATGGTGGAGGGATTAACATGATCAGTTTGGTCTATCTGTGGAAGGAAAATAGTATATAACAAACAGTAGAAAAAAATTATAACGCAAAAAGCCTGATAACTTTTCAGTTACCAGGCTTAATTTTGCGCTTCCTCAAGGACTCGAACCTTGGACCTATTGATTAACAGTCAACCGCTCTAACCAGCTGAGCTAAGGAAGCGTATTTTAAAAGAAAACAAAAAAGATTATTTTTGCTTTTCTTTCTTAACGGATGCAAAGTTATATTTTTAATATAATAAATGCAATCCATTTGCAAAAAAAAATAATATTTTTTTTTTGGAGAGCTATAACCTTTTCATTCGCTGATAGTATAAACTATAAAGAACAGAGAATAGTTTCACCCTTTGTGGGATTTATTAGTGAATAATCCACAAATAAATATAATCACTAAAAATTATTAAAATATGAGTTTAATTATAGTAGGTACCGTTGCCTTTGATTCCATTGAAACGCCTTTTGGAAAGGCGGAACGAGTAGTTGGTGGAGCAGCCTTGTATGGTAGTATTGCAGCATCCCATTTTACAGATCAGGTACAGTTAGTATCTATTATAGGTGGCGATTTTCCACAGCAAGAGCTAGATTATATGGCTAGTAGAGGGATAGACCAAGAAGGATTACAAATTATTAAAGACAAAAAGTCTTTTTTCTGGTCTGGTAAGTATCATAATAATATGAATTCCAGAGATACCTTAGTGACAGATCTAAATGTACTAGCGGATTTTGATCCAGTATTACCAGAAAGTTATAAGGATGCAAAGTATGTAATGCTTGGTAACTTACAACCAGAGGTGCAAATGCGAGTAATTGATCAAATGAATACGCGTCCAAAGTTAATTATTTTGGATACAATGAATTTCTGGATGGATATTGCGATGGATTCCTTGAAAAAAGTAATTGCTAAGATTGATGTCCTAACAATTAACGATGAAGAGGCTCGACAGTTATCTGGAGAATATTCTTTGGTAAAGGCGTCAGAGAAAATATTAAAGATGGGGCCAAAGTATTTGATTATTAAAAAAGGCGAGCATGGTGCCTTATTGTTCCATACAGATAAGATCTTTTCTGCACCTGCCATGCCTTTAGCGGAAGTATTCGATCCAACCGGTGCGGGTGATACCTTTGCAGGTGGATTCGCTGGGTATTTGGCAATGACAGATGATATTTCTTTTGATAATATGAAGCGAGCAATTATATATGGTTCTGCAATGGCTTCTTTCTGCGTAGAGAAATTTAGTAATGAGCGATTGAAAGAGGTAGATGAAGCGCAACTCCAAGAAAGAATGCAGCAATTTGTGGAACTATCAAAATTTGATATTAAAGAATTAGCGGAGGCTTAATTTTAGACACTGCCTAATTCTACTTTGGTACTTTGTTTGAGCTATTCCTTCCAATCGGACGACGCTAGTCATCCGATTGAGAGGGTCAGAGATAATTTTCTCATCGGATCACTAGCGTGGTCCGATGAGAAATTCTAAAGTGCTGAAGTAAAACTA
>JALZWC010001036.1 GCA_023300255.1 Saprospiraceae bacterium
GCAGAGCAAGTGAATCTATCTGGCTTTAGACAGACCGCAAAGCGGACGGGCTTGCTGGGCAGGTTAAAATGGCTAATTTATTCTTACTCTTTGCCTTAGGCCTATCTGGAATTTAGATATTTTCAGAAGAAGGGAAAGGGGAAGTGGGTTGTGTTAATTAAATGGGTAAATTTAGGAACTAGATTATTTCCTTGCCTGCGTTCCTTGGAAGGCAGGCTAAAAAGTCAGTGCACTTGTCGGGTTTATCTGGCTAGCTAGACAGGCCCTCATGTGCACTGACTTTTTAAGAGGAGTAAACACTGTTTGCGAATCTACCTGGTCTTTAGACAGGCCGCAAATCGGATGAAGTGCTAGCATAAAAAGATGTTTAAAATACCCGTTTAATTAATTTGTCCGACTACTTAAATTATGTATTTAATGTTTTCTAAAGAAAAGGAAGGCATCATACCACAGTTAACTTCAATTATATTTAGATTCTCTCTATAGCAGCAACTTAGTACATACCGTTCCCTTCCAATATTAGTTTATACGAAATTTTTGTGTTGTATTAATTGTAAAGTAGCATGGGAGAGTCGATATTCTAAATCTCCACAAGCATTTATAAAATTATTGTACGCTTCCAAAGGAGTCTCATAAGGACTAAAGTATTTATGGACATCTCCATCACTCCAATACTTCGTACACATATAGTAAAAATGGTCAGAAGTCGTCATTCGTCGCCAATCTTTTAAAAGGCTTGAATCTTTACTCGCTTTTATGGAAGCTTCTAGTTTATAAATTCTTCTTAGGGCTTCGTGCTGCATTTCATTACTTCTCCATGCAGAAAGATCTCTTTCTGTATCTGCCCAAGAACTAATACCTGCCACATCATATTCGCCTTTTATAGGATATTTGTCAATCACCTCCGAAGGCGTATTAAAGGTAAAGTCAGGATGTCTGAAAATGTACTCAGGAAGGTATTCTAGAAAATTAAAGATACCCGTATCCGCCCATTGATGTTCCCCAAAAGTTTCATAGTCCATAAATAGATTTACCGTATCTCCATTACCTGCTACCTGATGTGCCCAATTGGCAAACTTTTCAGCAGATAAAGGATGTTCCGCCCATTCTTTATTGGAAAATCTAAAGGCAATATCATCTGAGAGTTTATAGTTTTTTAATAAAATAGGAAAATCATTTGCCCCAGGAGGATGATGGATAAAATTGGGCGTTTTATGTCCAAGTAACCAATCTACTCCTTCGGCTATGATTCCTTTATAGCCTTGATCTTTTATAAAATGAGCTATATCATTATTGTAAATCAACTCTGTATTTCGGAAAACAGTTGGCGTAACACCGAATAATTCCTGTACTTTCTGTTCGTGCTTTTTTATTTGATAAATAAACTCTTCTTTAGAATAGAGGTAGCTTAAAGAGTGATGATAGGTTTCTGCCAATATTTCTACGCAACCTGTATCTACTAATCTTTTAAAAGAATCTAGGACATCAGGTCGCCAAGTCTCAAATTGCTCTAAAGCAACGCCTGAGATAGAATAGGCAATTTTAAAATCACCTTTGTATTTTTTAATTAATTTTAAAAATATTTCGTTTGCAGGGAGATAACATTTCTCCGCTACTTTATTTAATACTTCAACATTCTTTTGGGTATCAAAATAATCGGTTTCCCCCCCCATTTCAAAGAAGTTGTAGTTGCGAAGTCTATAGGGTTGATGTACTTGAAAATAAAAACAGATGGATGGCATATCTTTTTTTGGTTAAGTGAAGAGAATTATTTGATTCCTGATCCCTCATAGGGTACGTTATTTTGTTCTCTTTACTAAAGGATTGAAAAATATTCTGTCGCAATTTTTGCGGCAGAATTGTACCAATTGTTCTGATGTAACTCTGCTGTAGCTTCGTCGATTTTTTGCTGTCTTAAAGATTCGTTTTTCAGTAGACTAAGTATATGCTTGGCAAATAAATCCGTATCCCAATAATCCGCCTTAAGGGCAGAAGTTAGTACCTCGGACGCACCTGATTGTTTAGTCAAAACGCAAGGTACTTTTGCTCTTGTAGCTTCGAGCGCAGTAAGGCCAAAAGGTTCAGATACAGAAGGCATAAAATAGACATCGCTGGCAGCTAATAAAGCATCTACTTGTTCTCTGCTAATAAATCCAGTAAAAATAAAATATCTGCTTAAATTCGCTCTAGCGGAGGCATTTACTAATTGCATCAATTGGTCTCCCTTTCCTGCAATAACAAATCGAACGTTGGGGTATTGAGCAACTACTTTCTTTGCAGTTTCAAAAAGGAATTGAGGTCCTTTCTGCAAAGTAATTCTTCCTAAAAAAGTAATAATACGTTGCGGTATTTTATGTTTCCAACGTTTAATTAGCTTTTGGTCGATTGCATTGTGAATAGGAACAATCTTGTTAGATGCAATGCCATAATGTTCAACTATCTGTTCTTTGGTATAATTACTGACTGGAAAAACTCTGTCCGCATATTGCATTGCAGAATGTTCTATTTCATAAATTTCATTTCTAGCACTAGTACCAACTCTATCTGTTTCTAGTGCATGAACGTGTAAGCAAAGTGGTTTCCCATATAATCCTTTTACTGTTTTACCAGCATTGAATGTCACCCAATCGTGGCAATGAATGACATCAAAATCTATAGAACCCGCAAGTGCGCCAACTAATTCATTATAAACTTTCATTTTTCCCCATAAACTCCAACCATACACTTCTTCGGATTTGAATACATCAAGATAAGACTTAAAGTCTTGATTATTCTCTTCCTCGGAATATTTAGTATCTAGTTCTACTCCAAAAGTATCAAACATTGGATAAGGATATACTTGATTATTGGACTCAAAAAAGATATTTTTCTTTTTTAATAATGTAATTATCTCTGTTATTTCAGGTCCCTCAAAATCTAATTCTATTTGGTTCAAGCCATATATCTGAACATTCGGAATCTGAGGGGTATGTTCATCTTTAAAAGGAATAATTAAGTGTACGTGTAAAAATTGACTAAGCGCTTCCACTATACCATAAGTAGCTATAGCTAAGCCTCCTACCATACGGGGAGGGAATTCCCACCCTAAGACAAGTACGTTTTTTTGTTTTGGCATTTTAAAGGATTCTCGTTTAGATTAAAAGTCTCGTTTTGTTTACCTATAATAGGTGCTGCTAATGTTATGCCAACTAAACTAATGATTTATTATATGTATTAATAGTTAATAATCAGTGTTTTAAAAAAAATATTATTGTCGGTATATATTTTATTTAATATAGTAGCTTCTTGAGTTTTAGAGTAAATTCTTGTATTTAAGAATGCAATTCTAATTTTTAAAAACTGGATTATTAAATCCGTTAATATCGTCTGGCATTCGATAAAGGTCATTGGATTATTTTTTCAAATAGATCTATGCACGATAATTTCAGAGAGTTGTTTATTAAAGGGTAACAAGTCTAATGTCCTTTTGGCAATAATGAAGATTGTCGATCTTCTAGATTACTTCTTACACTTTGCCTAAGATAGACTATAATAGGCAGTAATTCCCGCTCGACTGCGTCAGCGGGCTGGTTTTCTTGTAAGGATGCTTCAAAAACCGCACATAGCCTAGCTACGTAAGGATTTTTGAAGTATTCTTAGAAGATGAACTTGCACAGCAAGTGAATCTAT
>JALZWC010001037.1 GCA_023300255.1 Saprospiraceae bacterium
GTCCATAAGTCATCTAATGCTGGGATGAAATTATCGGTAGCAGGTTCATGTTTAGCTAGCAGTTCGTTCCAGTCATCGCCGACAGTTATATCTGCTGCTCCTTTATACTGGGGGAATTTTATAGTTTGTACACTTGTTGGAATAGCCGAGCTTTTGTCGCCCCAAGTTTCTAACTTTCCAACAAATAATGCTTTAATATCACTTAGTTTAATTACCTGTTCTAATTGCCCTTTCGGCAAACTCGCATAGTATGGAACAGATACATAGCCGCCCATTAAAATAGCTAAATCCGATAATATCCAATGATAACAATTTTTAGAAAGAATGCCGATATGATCTCCAGGCTGCAAACCTTTGGCTCGTAAGGCCGTAGTTATTTTTCGTGCTTCTTGTCCTGCTTCTGCATACGTTAAGGTGTGCCATTGATCGCCTTTAGGTTGGCGCATGAAGACTTTATTTGGGGTTTCTTTTTCCCATTTGTAAAAGTATTCTATTAGCGTTTTGACTGATTCGTTTTGTGCTGACATATTTTGGTGTATTTTTAATTCGTAAAGGTAAGATACAAAATTATCCCTACTCACCAAAAGAAAGGAAGGTGTTTCAGTTATAGTATATATTTGAAAGGCAAAGCCTTTTTTGATAGAAGGCACAAGGCACAGCCTTTGCGCCAGCAATTATAATTTTCTAGACTTCTTTTTATTAATAATTTTTTAAGATAGACCAAGGCGATTCTATCTGTCCATTCCTAATGGGAAGTATATTCCCGAATTGTAAGAAGACAAATTCACTTTGATGAGGACGTAAAAAAACAAAGTCATCTACTTTCAATTGAACCGATGAAGGGGCATTTAGCATTGTTTGATTGGTAGAAATGAATAAGCTATTTTGCTTGACTCCAGTAGGGTAACAATAATCTGCTTTCCAAAAGCCCCCATAAATATAAAAAGATTGTCTATTACTCGAACTGATCAGATTGAGTAAGGATTTCATTTTTTCTAGTGCAGGTAGCGTAGTCCCTTCAAATGCTTTTAAAACGGGGCTAGCAATAAAACATGCAGCTTGATAGGATTCTAAAGTTGGCATATCAAAAGTGGTCGGCATCACCAAACAAGAACCTGCGGATACATCGTTTAAGGGAGAATTGTTTTTATGTAATGCTATAGTAGGACTACCAGCACCATTAAAGGTTAAATCATCTGACCATAAATTGGGAAAGTCTTGTTGAATGGTTTCTTTGCATTCTTCATAAAACTGGTTGGCTAATCGATAAGCCTTCTCCTTAGATCGAATAAAACTAGGTAGCTTGACTACGTGTGGGTCGTAACCCATTAGTCCAGCAAACCTTACCCACTCTTTATGTTGTTCTATTAATTGTAGTCCTGCTTTTAATTGAGGTATATCCTTAAAACCTCCACGGTGCAAACCCACATCTATTTCTAAATTTAAGCGAAGTGGTTGTCCTAGTCGTTTGGCTAGATCAATATATTCTTGAATCCGTTCTTTTGTATCTACGAGCCATTGTATTTGTTGGAATGGATTAAATCCTTGATTGCTTTCTGGTAAGTTTTGATAAAAGTACTGTGCGGTTTTAATAGGCATGGGTTTGCCTAATAAGACATCGGAAGTAGCTGTTAAGTTTTTCGATAAAGCTGTCAAAAATGGTTGATGGAAAACCATTAATTTTTCTGTACTCGCTTTTTGCATAACATACTGAACTAACTCCATACTAGGCAAAGACTTTACGACGATTCGGAAGCTAGTATTGGAATGTAGATTCTTTTTTAGGATAGCTAGGTTCTCATCTACTTTATCTAAGTCTATTAATAAGCATGGAATAGCTCTTTGATAATTTTTTAGTGTTTGATTCAGTTGCTCAAAGTATGGTTTTGACATGGTAGGAAGGACTTGATTCTATTTATTATTACTTGGTTTGCATCTAGGGAAGAACTACGGAGTAGTTGAACATGAATAACCACGGATGAAATCCGTGGAAACTCAAAGTGATGACATCTAGCAACTACGGAGTAGTTGAACAAGACGTTTGACTGCTTTCAAGTTCAACTACTCCGTGGTTGCTAGATGTTGACATCGGAAGCTCCTCGGATTTCATCCGAGGTTATTCAAGTTCAACCACTCCGTGGTTGGCTGTTTATTTGCTGTTCCAATTTAACTTAAAACAGTATTCTCAATGCCCAATAGCTGTTGTATATAAGGCGACACAAATATATTATCAGGATCTTGTTGCGCTCGATGCTTCATAAAGGTAGAAAATTCAGGATACATATCTGCGATAACAGTTGGAGATAAGGTATTCATTTTACCCCAATGCGGTCGCCCATCGTGTGCTCTAAAAATTTCTTCTAATGCTTGGAAGTAAGGTCCGGAATCTTTATTGCTATAAACGTGACAAGCAATATAAGCGGAGTCTCTACCATTCGCTGGACTCATGGTGATATCATCTCCTTTTACCCATCTATTTTCAATTGGAAAATGGACATTAAATTTTCCAGAATTTACTGTTTTTACCACTTCTTTGATAACATCTTGATAAGCTTCCGCAGGAACGTTATACTCCATTTCTTGAAACTTTACTAATCTAGGTGTTGCGTATATTTTATGACTAGCTGCTATTTTTTTAGAGTCGGATATTAGATTCGCAGTTAGCTTAGAAATGGCTTGAGTTTTAGAAGGAAACCATCGACCAAACTCGCAGAT
>JALZWC010001038.1 GCA_023300255.1 Saprospiraceae bacterium
GGAGTTTTTTCTGGTTTCAAGTAAGAAAGCGAATAAATATTATTGAGTGCATTAAATAAAAAATGAGGATTGATTTGTGATTTTAGCAATTTCATTTCTGTTTCTAATTTCTCACTTCTCAATAGCATTGCCTCTTTTGTTTTTCGATTAACAAAACTGCTAATTTCATATAAAGCACTCCCCACAAAAGCTAATAGATAAGGCATTAGTCTATTAAACTCTCTGGGAATGTTGAAATTATTTGGTCTTCCCCCACCCCTTCTCCCTCTTCTAGGTCTCGCTTCCCCTAGCAGGTCGAATGCGGGATCTACTAGCATTTCAATACAAAAATGAGTCGCCACAATTAATAAAACACCTAATACAAAATACACTAGAACTTTCCCTTGAAAATAAAACTTAGGTAATAGCCACAAATTATTGACAAGAATAATAAATATAATACCTAGCAAAATTTTGCTACCTCTTCTAAAATTAAAACGATCAATATCAAAATCATTAAATATTAATGGAACCAATAGCCAAATCCCCCCTAAAAGGAGAATCTGTAGTATTAGTTTATTAGTTTTATTATTTATGATGGATCCTTGCATATTCTTATTTTAGGCTATTGTAAGTAGGTACTAGGACAAAAATAAAGAACACAAATAGATTTTTTTTAAACACATAGGCACATAGGCTATGTGTTCTATGTGCCTATTTTAGATACTACATTTAATTTTGTCAAGTACTTATTTATCTTCTTTTCTTCCAACAAAAATACACTCCTTTATTACTTCTTACCAATATTTATCTATGAACACTCCGATTTCCTCAATGACTATGACAATATGCTAAATATAGCTTTATCTCTCCTTTATTAAGGGTTTTCTATATCCAAAAGACTTAATTCGGCTGTTCGTTGATAATATCTGCCTGTTCGTTGATAATAGTTTTTAAAGGTCGAATATCTCCCTACATTTGTAATTGTAATCAAAAAGTATCGAAAAAATCAAAAGTGATTTTAGGAAAATTTCCTTAACAAAAAATCGCTGCTTTTAAAAATTGATAATTAAACTTTAAATTATGAATACCATAATAAAATTAATTGCATTCAGCTTCGCCTTATTTTTAAGTTTAAACATAGTAGTAGCTCAACAAGGCGAAAGTAATGAAAAACATATGAAAAATCCAGAAGTGCGTGCACAAAAGCAAACACAAAGAATGACAGAAGATCTGTCTTTATCGGAAGCACAAATTAGTCAAGTAGCTAAAATAAATTTGACATTTGCCGAAAAAATGAAAGCTGCAAAAGCAGCCAATTCAGAAAAAGAAACCTGCAAAAATATTAGAACAGAACATAGCAATGCTATCAAAGCTGTTTTAAATACCGAACAAATTACTCAATTTGATGCAATGAAAGATAATAGAGGCCATAAAGGTAAAAGAGGAAAAGGTCATCACAAGGGAGGAACTAAAAGTTCAGAAGAACGAGCTGCTCATCATACGGAAAGATTGACAGATAAGTTATCCCTCAATGAGGCACAGGCCACTAAAATTGCAGCTATCAATCTTGAGTTTGCTAAAAAAGCAGATGCTATCAAAGCTGCCAATGGGGATAGAGAAGCAGGAAGGAAGGAAATGAAAGCCTTACGAACCGAACAAAAAACGGCTATTAAAGCTGTTTTAAATACGGATCAAATTACCCAGTTTGATGCAATGAAAGATAAAAGAGGTCATAAAGGTAAAAGAGGAAAAGGTCATCACAAGGGAGGAGCTAAAAACTCAGAAGAACGAGCTGCTCATCATACGGAAAGATTGACAGAAAAATTATCCCTCAATGAGACACAGGCCACTAAGATTGCAGCTATCAATCTTGAGTTTGCTAAAAAAGCAGAGGCGATCAAAGCAGCCAATAAAGATAGAGAAGCAGGTAGAGAAGAAATGAATGCCTTACGCGCTGAACAAAAAGCGGCTATTAAAACTGTTTTAACACCTGAACAAGTTACCCAGTTTGATGCAATGAAGGATAAAAGAGGTCCTAAAGGGAGAAGAGGAAAGAAGGAATAAATTATATCTGTTCTCCTCAAAACATTTCGCTCGAAGAAAAGCCCTTGAGCAATCAAGGGCTTTTTTCTAGAATAAAAGTTATTTATTTTATAAATTTTTTTTTAAAATAAAAATTATGAAAATTTCAAAAATATTTTTATTCCCTTTTTTAATGAGCTTATTTTTCATTTGTTTCAATACAAATGAAGCAGTTGCTCAAAATCATAGAGCTAAAAAAAAGGAAAGAAAAGTTGTTCGAAAGGTTTATAAAAATAGAGGAAATAATAAGGTAGTAACTAGAAAAAAAAGGAGTTTACCTACACGATCTTCTAGAGCAAAAGTTATCAACCACAAAGGTGTTAATTATCGCTATGACAATGGCTTATTTTATAAAAATTCTAATAGAAATTACTTGTCCGTACGTCCACCAATAGGTATTAGAGTCACTTCTCTACCTACTGCTAGAATTCTTTTTAATTTGAGGGGACTTCCATATTATTACTATGACGGAATTTATTATAATTCTATTAGAAATGGTTATTATGAAGTTATTGCCCCGCCTATTGGTGCGCAACTCGACCGCCTTCCTCCTTTTTCTAACAAGGTCTATGTTGATGGCAGAGAATACTATGTATCAGAGAACATCTATTACAAAACCGTACAGAACAGATCTGGAAGGTTGGTTTATGAAGTGATAGGTTATGACTAATTATACAGTTGTTTAAGTTGCCTGCGCGGTAGGTTCAAAAAATCAGTGCATAACCTAGTTACGGATTTATTTTTGGAGATGAGTAAAATCTATCTGGTCTTTAGACAAATCGCAAAGCGGATAGGATGCAACGGAAAAAGATATTTTCAGGTAGGTGTTTATTATTTAGAAACAACCCTAGGAATGTGTATGAAATAACTTCGTAATTTATGCTGCTTCTTTTGCTCTTATTTTTCA
>JALZWC010001039.1 GCA_023300255.1 Saprospiraceae bacterium
ATCACTTCCAGTGGTCGGATGAGACGTCCAGCTTGATCCGACCACTGGAAGTGATCGGACCAATTGGGCTAGGAATGGCCCCAACTTTGTTTTACACTCAATTTATTTGAGTGTATAAAAATCCAGGGGCAGCATCCCTACATCCACGTCTTGTCATCCCGTAGGGATATGTACCGTCCCTACGTTCTATAATACTATGCAAAGTATGCGTGGAGGTAGTGATCGTACAGATCCCTTCGGGATGACAAAGCGTGGAGGTAGGGATGTAACCTAGTCGTTCCTAAAATGAAATTTACCCCTACTTTGTTTTATACTCAATTTATTATCTCCTCATTCCTTAACAATTGCTCCTTCAAAAACACCATTTGCTGGTCCGCACAGCCAAATATTGTGAAAGGTATTATCTTGTACTTCAAATCGAACATTTAATTGTCCACCTTTTGCTTTTATCGGAATGCCCCCATTTTTTAAATGAGCAATGGCAGCTTTAGGTTGGTCAATGAAATAGGAAATTGCTGCAGCGGTAACCCCTGTACCACAGGCCAAAGTTTCATCTTCTACGCCTCTTTCATAGGTAGCAATATCGAGGCCCTCGGGGGTAGCTTCTACAAAATTTACATTAATGCCCTCTTTAGCATACGTATCGGAATATCTAATAGCTTGCCCTTCTTTAAACACCTTTACATCTTGGACTTTATGCACGAAGGTCACGTAATGTGGCGATCCTGTATTCATCACATAATTATTGGGATGGCAATTAACTTCATGAACATCAATCATTTTTAGCTCCACCCAATCGCCTGCTGCATTGATCGAAGCCTCATGTGGGCCATCGACCGCCATAAATACGCATTGGTCTTTTATTAGTCCGAGTGCACGGGCAAAAGCGACAAAGCAACGCCCACCGTTTCCACACATGCTGCTTGCCGTTCCATCTGAATTGAAATAGATCATTTCTAGGTCATGCGTCGGATGATTTTGTAATAAAATCAATCCATCTCCACCAATACCAAATCGCCGATCACAAAGCCAATTAATCGTTTTGTGATCTGTCGGATCGATCCATTTTGTTGTTCGATTGTCTATCATCACAAAGTCATTACCTGCTCCTTGATATTTATGGAATGGAATTGTTAGTTGCTCTTTTTGCATATGTTGAGTTTTCTCCTAGGATTTTATCCTAGGTTATTCATGTTCAACTACTCCGTAGTTGTTAATGTGCAGCTTGATTTTTATACTAGTTATGGTTCCAAAAATACCAATTTTAAAACGTTTTCTAACTTTTCGTGTTATACTTTTTTGGAATAAGCTTATTAGTCAGTTTGAGATTCAAGCACAAATTAGTAACCTTGCATTTGGAAGCATAACAATAGCGCTACCTATATAAAAATTCTACCATAAAATAAACAAAAGAAATGTCAAAAATTCCTTGGAAGATCGCAAAAGAATACGAAGATATTACCTATAAAAAGGCTAAAGGAGTAGCCAGAATAGCCTTTAATAGACCTGAAGTGCGAAATGCATTTCGTCCTAAAACGGTTGGCGAATTATTGGATGCGTTTCATGATGCCAGAGAAGATCGAACGATTGGAGTGGTTTTATTATCTGGTGAAGGCCCTTCTCCAAAAGATGGGGTTCATGCTTTTTGTTCTGGTGGTGATCAGCGAGTTCGAGGGGCAACAGGGTATCAAGGAACAGACGGAGTGGGTCGATTGAATATATTGGAAGTGCAAAGACAGATTCGATTCATGAATAAGGCCGTTATTGCGGTAGTGCCAGGTTGGGCAGTTGGTGGCGGTCATTCGCTACATGTAGTGTGTGATTTATCATTGGCAAGTAAGGAACATGCTATTTTTAAGCAGACAGACGCAGATGTGGCTAGTTATGACGGCGGATATGGGTCTGCCTATTTGGCTCGTCAAGTAGGACAAAAACGAGCTCGTGAAATATTCTTCTTAGGTAGAAATTACTCTGCACAGGAAGCATTTGATATGGGAATGGTGAATGCAGTGATTCCTCATGAGGAGCTAGAGGATACGGCTTTCCAGTGGGGACAAGAGATTTTGAAGAAGAGTCCAATGGCTATTAAGATGTTAAAGTTCTCTTTTAATTTGATTGATGATGGATTAGTCGGGCAGCAAATTTTTGCTGGGGAAGCTACTCGATTGGGCTATATGACAGAGGAGGCTGCGGAAGGGCGGAATGCCTTTTTGGAGAAGCGGGACCCAGATTTTGAGCAGTTTCCTAAGTTTCCTTAGTTAGGGAGGTATGGAGTGAAAGTGAACACAGAGTCACTGGGCACGGAGGATAGCTTTGACTTCGTCCCCCGTGTCTTTGGAATGACGAAATAATAACTGTCTCAACTTGGCTTGCCCTTTCCTGCCTGCGTGCCTTGGCAGGCAGGTCCAGTCTTAGAAAGCCAAAAAAAGAGTCCGTAGCCCTGCTATGCACTAGTTTTTTGGCTTCCTAAGACAGAAACCAGCCCGCTGACGCAGTCGGG
>JALZWC010001040.1 GCA_023300255.1 Saprospiraceae bacterium
AAAAAAAAGAGTCCGTAGCCCTGCTATGCACTAGTTTTTTGACTTCCTAAGACAGAAAAATGACGAACCCAACTTGTAACATTTATTATCTCCTCATTCTTACTTGTTTCCCAACTGTCTGAGCTACATTTTGTAAAAAACATCAGAGAACCAAATATATTTTAACATATCATGAATAATTACTTATTTTTAATTAATCAATTCTTAAATACCAGCCCTCCCTCTAACATCAAAGAAAAACCACCATACCCAATAGTTTAATTAAAATATGTAATTACCTATTAATCAAATATTTAAAGGCAATACTAAAATTGGCATCTCCTTAGCTGTTTATTAACTGAAAATTGATGTAAGAGTAAATTCATGGATCAACTTCAATAAATTACACCCGACGCAAGCAATGGAAATTATTTAGTAAAAAGATAAACAAGTATATAAACGCCCACTTAAATTAATTTTAACTATGAAAAAGTACGATTTAATAGTAATCGGCGCAGGTTCTGCAGGACTAGTTGCGGCGACCACCGCTCATCGGGCTGGATTAAAAACAGCACTAATTGAAAAAAGAAAAATAGGAGGAGAATGCACCCACTCTGGATGTGTACCTAGTAAGGCTATTTTAAACCTTGCTAAATCTTATAGCGCAGTTAACCATATCAATGAAATTGGCTTTGCTACCGTCAAAAAGTCAAAAGTAAAATTTGAAAAAGTCATGGAACATGTACATTCCATTATAGATGGGATTTACGAGCATGAAACACCCGATATTTTTCAAAAAATGGGAATTGATACAATTGTAGATACTGCTGGTGCCGTGTTTATTGATGCTAATACCATCAAAATAGGAAGAAAAAAATTAGCGTTTAAAAACTGTATTATTTGTACTGGTTCTTCTCCAAGAATAATTCCTTTTAAAGGAAGTGAAGATACTACCTTCTTGACCAATGATAACTTCTGGGAAATAAAAAAGCAGCCTAAATCCATTGTGTTTATTGGTGGTGGAGTGATCTCTGTCGAATTGGGCTCTGCCCTTGCACAAATGGGAACTAAGGTGACTATTTTAGAAGTAGCACCAAGAATACTAGGAGCAGTAGATGAAGAGGTAGCTACGTATATGACCAAGGTTCTTGAAGATCAAGGAATAAAGATCATTACGAATGTAAATATTCTTTCTTTTAATAAAGAGAAAGTAAGTTTAGAAGTAGAAGGGAAAAAGAAAACCATTAAGGCAGATGCTTATTTTCAAGCTGTGGGAAGAGTTCCCAATGTATCTAGTTTAGGTTTGGAAGAAGTAGGCATTAAATATGATCGAAAAGGATTAACGACTAACAGATACTTACAAACGAACCTAAAACATATTTATGCTTGCGGAGATTGTACTACTCCTTTTAAATTTACGCATACCGCCTCTCATCAAGCAAATATATGTGTTCACAATGTCTTAAATAAAAAGAAGAAAATCAATGACTTAACCGTACTTCCATGGGCAGTATTCACCAATCCTGAAATTGGACATGTTGGCCTTACGGAACAAGAGGCCAAGGATAAATTTGGGGCAGAAAATATCGCTGTATTCAAGGTAAACGCTTCTATAGATCGTTATATCACCGATCAAAAGACAGGGGGCTTTTTGAAAGTAATCTTTAATAAGAAAGATCGCGTAATAGGTGCAGATGCAGTAGGTACACATGCTGGCGAATGGATTCAATTATTAACAATTGCTATAAAAAATAAGATACCAGCTGCTAAGATGGCAGATACCATCTTCCCCTACCCTACTTATGGAGAAATTGTGAAGAAAGCTTTTACTAGATACCTTAGAACTAAAAAATAATATTTCCGAAGTTGTTTAAGTGAAGTAATAAGTAATAAGTATAAAGTAGTAAGTATGAAGTATGAAGTCGTAAGACGTTGACAGCCAATGTTTAAAAAATCATAATGGTCTACTTTATTTTGACACTTTTACTAAGAATCAATGACTTGCAAATGATGCATCAATTCATTCTTAAACAATTTCCTCTTTTCACACTCTAAAGTATTTGCTATGATAAGTATTATTATACTCACTTACAATGAAGGGGAAACTATACAAACGTTATTAGGTAACCTACAACAACTATCACAGACTCACGGAAAAGAAATTATTGTAGCTGATGGAGGTAGTAGTGATGAGACAATTAGTGCTGTCAATAATCAAGCAAGAATTATTTTTAGTAAAACGGGGAAGGCTTTTCAAATGAATAAAGCAGCTAAGGCCGCTTGGGGAGATATTTTATTTTTTGTCCATGCAGACATGCACTTTCCGATGAATACCTTATTGGCTATTGAAGAAGCAGTTTACAAAGAAAAAGTAGATGGTGGAGGATTTTCCAATATATTTGATCAGCATAACGACAAAATAAAGCAGATTGGAAATATAATGAACTTAAGAATATTTGATAAGAGAGAACAATCTGATAAAGGAATATTTTATGGCGACAATGCTCTTTTTATTAAGAAGTCCGTATTTGAAAGCTTGGGTGGATTTAAAGAGATTCCAATTATGGAAGATTATGAATTTTCAAAAAGAGCTTCCAAAAATTTTAACTTAAAAAAATTAAAAAATCCCATAATTACAGTATCCGCTAGAAGGCATATTCAAACTGGATTTATTAAAACTCGATTTTTGTGGATTGTTATCAGAGAGTTGTATAAGATAGGATGTTCTCCATTCGTACTAGCAAAATGGTACGCTCATGTTCGATAGACATTTTGAAGAATAAAAAATAGATATACATTTCGTTTAAAAACGAACGAAATTTCGTATCGTAGGTACGGCATGGAGGTAGAAAATATAATATTTCTTGATTTTCGTGCCGTAGGTAAGGCAAAGTGTAAGAATAAATTAACCATTTTAACCTGCCCTTTTTCCTTCTAAGAAATCCTAAAAAAAGAACCATAGCCCAGCTATGCTTAGTTTTTTAGCATTCCTTAGAAGAAAAAATGTCTAGCTTTAAA
>JALZWC010001041.1 GCA_023300255.1 Saprospiraceae bacterium
AATGGTGCTAATATTACAGAGGGTCGCAATCCACAACCGTTTGGTGGTGGTGGCTGGTTTACTGTAGTGGTACAATCACAAGCGAATGGGCTAATACTTAATTTCCCTGAGGGAGCAGCAGCACATGTTGGGGATATTAATATCTCTCTTAGTGGTAGCGCATCGGAATGTATGGAAGTAACTACCGTAAATGTGTGTGCCGTAAGAACGGCAACAAACACAACTTCTTGTGATTTTGGTGACTATGGTTTATACTTAAATACCTATACAGAAGGATTGAACTTCTTTTATAGAATATCAGAAGGACAATTCACAGAATACGATGATGGTACCGCAAGATTCGTTGGAACTATGACCAATACGAACAATCCAGAAGCTATACTAAAAGTAGATGTAGCTTTTCAAGGAAGAACAACTACAGGAAGCCCTAAAGAGCATACCTGTGGTGGCGTACAAGATCTCTCTACCTTTTATTATTATACCAGCTTCTCAGGTTCTTTAACGGGGGAAGGTCAGTTGAACGGTGCGTTATTAACTATTCAAAATGATGGGCCAGATTTTCAATTAGGAAGTGGCGCCAATATCACAGAGGGTAGTAATCCTCAACCATTTGGTGGTAGCGGTTGGTTTACCGTAACGGTTCAATCTCAGGCGAATGGACTGATACTTAATTTCCCAGAAGGGGCAGCCGCACAAGTCGGAGATATTAATATTTCCCTTAGTGGTAGTGCAACGGCTTGTATGGAAGGAACCTCATCAGCTCCAGTAGCAGATTTTATGGACCAAATAAGTACGGAAAATGCTTGTGCAGTGAGAGAGGCGACTAATACTAATTCTTGTGATTTTGGCGAGTATGGGGTATATTTAAACACCTATGCACCTGAATTGAATTTCTTCTATGATATCATAGAAGGCCAGTTGGTGGAATATAGTGACGGTACGGCAAGATTTGTAGCTACCATGGTGAATAAAAATGATCTTTGGATGCGTTTTCAGATTGATGTTACCTTTAAAGGCAGAACCAATATTGCAGGTCCAGAAAGTCCTAAAGAACATACCTGTGGAGCAGAACAAAATTTGAATAGTTTCTATTACTATAGTTCTTTCTCTGGTACTATTACAGGTACAGAAGCAGCAGAAGGAGCATTATTAAACATAACGAATAATGGCGCTGCATTTCAATTAGGAAATGGTGCTAATGTTACGGAAAGAATTGTACCACAACCATTTGGTGGTAGTGGGTGGTTTACGGTAGAGGTAGTTTCTGAACCTAATAATTTCACTTTTAACTTCCCAGAAGGGGCAGCAGCACATGTTGGAGATATTAATTTTACTTTATCAGGAAATGCATCAGCATGTATGGGGTCACAAGTTGTGGAGGAAATTGCCGCTACTTCAAGACAATCTCCTTTCACTACCTTAAATGCTTTTTCTTATAATAGACAAATAGACTTAGAAGGAATCACGAACCAAGTTACGGAAAGCGATTATTTTGTGATAGAAAAATCAGTAGATGGGCAGCACTTTGAAGCGATTGATAAAATTAATAATAACGAGTTAGATGCAGAAACGACTTATTTTAAAACGGTTGATAATCAACCTACTCCAGGAGTGAATTACTATCGGATCAATCAATTTTATAAAAACGGCAGAAGTAGTTATACGGAAGTAAAGAAAGTCGATTTTAATATTGATGTATCTTCTTTTTCTGTATTCCCAAATCCTGCTCGAAGTGAAATATTCATTAATCTAAGTCCATTCGCAGGTCAAGAAGGACAGGTGATTGTAACTAATCACCTTGGATACGTCATTAAAGAGCTACAATTTTCAGAAGTACCTAATGAACCTATCAGAATTGATTTCAAAGAATTCAATAATGGTCTATATATTATTCGATCTAGAGTCGGAAAAGCACAATGGATGATGAATAAGGTTATGGTAAGTAAGCTTTATTAGAGAATTTATGAACACAGAGACACGGAGCACACAGAGTTATTTGTTGAATCAAACATCTAACTTTGTGTACTCTGCGTCTCCGCGTTCAATCTAAAAATGGCGATAGTCATTCTCCCAACCTAGAAATAAACTCCCCCTCCAATCGCAACTCCATTATACTTTAAATCTCCAAAGTTAACATCTTGATAGCCCGCATAAATTAAGAATCGATTCAGATGAACTTGTAATCTAGCCTGACTTACCGAACCAAATGCGTCATTGATATTTCCCATCTGCGCTTCTAAATATAAGCTCATAGGTTCTTTAAAATAGTAATTGATCCCAAGGTTAAAACTGAAGGTTTTATTATCTGAAATAGGAGCCTCTCTATCCTTTAAAAAAATTCCACCAAATCCCCACCAACAATGGATACGATGGTGTCGCAGTCGATTATAACTTACATTAAAATAAGTAATTCCAATATTTTCACGCACATCATCTTCCGTCCCAAATAAATTAAGATAATTACCTTCTATCGTAAATAAGCTTATAGGAGCATATTTAAGTTGGACTAAGCCTCCTGATAAAGTGCGTTCATTATTTTGAAAATGCGCTACTGCATGAAACCTACTCTGATCCCCTATTAAATTAGTAGGAAGAAATAGACCTGATTTGGGTTCATCATATGGGAAACTGGCAAAAGTCGTTTCTTGCCAAGATGGCTCATTGGGCCCTGCGATGATAGCGCTATATATCCCTTCGAAAAAAAAAGGTTCTAAGAGTAATTCCCAAAATTGAGCAGTCAAAGAACTACAAGAAAGCAGTTGAAAGAATCCGACAATAATTATGGTATTAATGGTTTTCATGGTTGGAGAAATAGATTTTATGTATGAATAAGGCAAAGAGTAAGAATAAATTAGCCATTTTAACCTGCCCAGCAAGCCCGTCCGCTTTGCGGTCTGTCTAAAGCCAGATAGATTCACTTGCTCT
>JALZWC010001042.1 GCA_023300255.1 Saprospiraceae bacterium
ATAGTATCGTTAATTGTTTCTAATTGTTCTATAATGACACAGTTGATAGGTAGGCCTAAATTGTTTTCAATTTCCATCATTAACTCTGCGACATCCAAGGAGTCTAATCCTAAATCATTATAAAAAGAAGCATTTTCCGTAATTGCTTTTGGTGAAACTCCCATTTGTAGAAGTACGGTATTGATCTCTTCGATTATTTTTTGCTTCGTCATCTAGCTGTTATTTGGATTTGAATAAATTATTT
Organism: Saprospiraceae bacterium; assembly: GCA_023300255.1. GTDB lineage: Bacteria > Bacteroidota > Bacteroidia > Chitinophagales > Saprospiraceae > JAFMDF01. The sequence continues at coordinate 245 of JALZWC010001042.1, forward strand.
TTTTACGATACTGAGATGGCGAGTATCCATAGTCTTCTGAGAAACTTTGTGAAAAATAGGATAAAGTAGAAAAACCAGAGCGATAAGCTATTTCGGTTAAATTTAATTCTGTTTTTTCTATTAGGTGGCAGGCAAATACCAATCTTTTTTGGCGAAGATACATTGAAGGTGTTAAATTCGTCTTTGCTTTAATCAATCTATAAGTATGAGAATAGCTTAGTAGTAGTAGCTTAGATAAATCTTCAATTGAAAAATTTTCATTAGCTAAGTTATTAGCTATAGATTCATCTAATCGTTTCATGAAATTAATTGGAGGGTTGTAATTGTACATAAGGAAATTATAAGGAATTAATAACAGCAGCAAATTTCTACTCAAATCTTCTTCAAAAATTGTTCTACTTTAAAACGCTTTAATGAAATCATAAGGAGTACAGTTGGCACTTGCTACCATTTTTAGATCAAGGTGTGCTGGATGATATTTTAATTTTTCTGATAATATTGTTACATTTATACAATCTATTTTCATTAAGATCATAGATTTGACCTTTGCCATGAAGACATTATTTCTCATTTGGAATCGAACGAATTTGTTAAGAAAGTTTATTAAAGTAGTTTTTTGATTGTGTCTAAATCTAAAATAGAAGGCAAGTTTGGATGAAATATTTTAGTAAACATAATTCATTTCGGATGTAATAAAAAGTAATTTTAAAAAGACATTTTTTGGGAAATGTATTTCGAAATGGGTGAAAAAAGCGAATTTTATTATTGTAAGTGACTATTAATCAGATTAATATAAATAAGAAATTGTCTTGTTTTTTTTAGAAAAAAACACCTGAATGAGAGAATCTAAGCTAATAACTTTACTAAAAAAAATCGATGAAAAAGAAAGAAGGAATTTTGAAAAATTCATTCAATCTCCCTATTTTAATTCCAATAAAAGCGTAAGTCAGTTTTGGAAATGTTTAAAGAAACATGCTCCAAACTATGACTCTCCTAAATTAGAGCGTAGTAAAATTTATAAAAAATTATTTCCAGGTGAAGTATATGATGACAATAGATTACGGCAATTACGTTCTCTTTTATTAAAATTATTACAGCAATTTCTTGTCATTGAAAGACTTCATATGGACAAACAAGAATCGGATGTAATATTAGCCAAGGTATACCAAACTAAGCAGCTGTTCCCTCAGTTACTAAAAATGATTAATACGAATTTATCATCTTCACATAAGGAACAAAAGTTAGAGCATTTTTATCAAAAAGCTTTTTGGAACAAACTAAAATATCAAATCGAAAAAGAATCAAAACTAATAGGAGATGCAACTGCTATAAAAAAAACGGATGAGACCTTAGACCTATATTATATAGGGGAAAAATTAAAACATGCTTGTGAATTAGTGAGTTGGAATAACATAATGAAAACTTCTTATACTATATTTTTAGAGGAAGTGATAATTGAGAAAAGTCAAAATACTCTTGATCTTCCCGTTTTTCATCAATTATATGCTGCCGCTTTAATAATGATTAGAAAACCAACGAATGATAACTTCAGCTCATTTAAAAAGTTATATTATACAATGGGTTTTCAATTAGAAAAATACGATAGGGTGGTCCTACTAACTTATCTACTAAATTTTACCTTTTTGAAAATCCAGCAACATAAGGAAGAGTATATAAGAGAGGCCTTTAATTTATATAGCTTTGGTATTGATAACGAATTATTTATACTTAACAATGTTTTTTTTGCAGATCATTTTACGAACTTAATTTCAATAGCTTCTGCTTTGAGAGAATTGAAATGGATTGATGATTTTTTAAAAGGATTAGATAAGCAAATACAATTAGGTAGACTACAACTAAATCCATCTTACTTAAATTTATCAAAAGGAAGAGTGGCATTTGAAAAAGGTGACTATCAATTATCGTTAGAACACTTGGAAGAAGTCAATTTAAAAAATCAACTTCATTCTTTTGCTAACAGATACATTAGTATTGCGTGTTATGTAGAACTACAATATCCTATGCCTTTCATTGAGGCTAAATGTGAATCCTTTGTCGTTTTTGTTAATCGGCGTTTCTTTAATAAACTAGAAATGATAGAAGGGTCTAAAAATTTTGTTCGGGTGGTGAAAGAATTAATTAAAGAAGTTCCTTGTAAAGAAAAACTATTACCTCTATTAAAAACAAATGTTAAATTTATATTTAAGAAGTGGTTGGTAAAAAGGGTAGATGATTTGTGATTTCCTTCACTTATTAGTTTGAAATGCCTTAGGCAAAGAGTAAGAATAAATTAGCCATTTTAACCTGCCCAGCAAGCCCGTCCGCTTTGCGGT
>JALZWC010001043.1 GCA_023300255.1 Saprospiraceae bacterium
GATTTAGGAATTAAATGTTCTCTGCCAGAAACGGCAAAGACAAATTGGACATAGAGTTGTCGATAGGTGTTAGCCATGATTGCGTGTAGTTTTATTTAGAAAGATATAAAAATAGATTACTAAAAAGAGAAATGCAAAAAAAGTTGTTAATTATTGAGGATAGACGGGGCCGAAGCTACGCTCCTCTAATAATTTATTGAAGATGATTATTATAGACGGGGTCGGGGCGATGCCCCTTTAGATAATACGGTATATTAATTAACAAATCAATCAACCAATGGACCAACACCAACAATACTACAACCAAAGAGCAAAAGAATACGAAAATATCTATCAAAAACCAGAAAGACAATTTGATTTAGAAGGGTTACATATTTTCTTACAAGAAGAACTAAAGGGAGCAAATATATTAGAAATTGCATGTGGCACAGGCTACTGGACAGAGACAATATCCAAAATTAGTCAATCCGTGCATGCCTGTGATTATAACGAATCGGTGTTGGAAATAGCAAAGGAAAAGACGTATGGTCCAGCACCAGTAACTTTTGAGCAATTAGATTTTTGGAAATTACAAAAACCAGCTAAACCTTATGATATAGTGATTGGCGGTTTTATTTGGTCGCATATTTTATTAGAAAATCTACCTGCGCTTATCAACCTATTGCGCCAACAGATTAGTAAAAATGGAAAGCTTATTTTTTTTGATAATAAATATATAAAAGGTAGTAGTACCCCTATTTCAAGGACAGATAAATTTCATAATACCTATCAAATGAGAAAGTTGTTAAATGGAAAAGAATATGAAGTTGTGAAAAACTTCCCTGAACATGTAGATGTTCTTCCATTATTAATACAAATGGATTTAGGTGTGAGATGGATAACATTTGAATATTATTGGGGAATAATTATTCAAGAGATAGTAATTTGATAGTAACAGCATGTTTAGTTTTTTCAAATAAAAGAAAGAAAGCTACATTAATATGCAGCAATAAATATTCAAAATAAAAGTTACTAAATATTTTCAAAAAATGCTAGAGATAGATAACACAAGCGAGAAAATACTAAAAAAGATAAAAGAAATTTCTGCTAAGAAAGAATTTTCTCAAGAGGATTACTTTCAAATTCGAAAATATTTCTATTTGCTGAACTCAGTATTGAATTTAGAAGAACTTACCAGAAAGAATATAGATATTATTTTTGAAGTAGAATTAAATATTGCAGATTCAAAAAAGAAGCATAGACAAAAAACGGAGAAAGTCATACTTGATTTTATGAGCTATTTACCTATTAAGTTTTTTAAGGATAATGCTAGTTTGGGCAATAAAAGTGATAAAAACGAAGCTGCTATATTGTTGACTAATTTTGCAAAAAAAGTTTATGCTATTAATATTCCTAGAGATTCTTTCTCTGGTAAACGAAAATCTTACGCTATAGAGATTTTGAAAAATTTAACCCCCTATTTTGATGTTCCTGAATTTATAGATATTGCAAAAGAAGGATTAAAGAATAAAAATAAAACACAATTTATACAAGCTGCAGAGTCGCTTCAAGAGTATTTTAAAGAAACTGGAACAGAGCCAAATGAGGAGATTGTTGAAATTGTTAATAAAAGATATAGTAAAGCTAAAACAAAAGCTGAAGTAATGGCTTGTTTACAATTTCTTGTAGAAACTGCGATGATTGGTGAAAATGCAGCTTTAATGATGTTAGATAGCTGGAAAGAAAAATACGATATTTGGTATTGAATTCAATAGTTATAAAACAAAAATCATGAAAAAACTAATTGGCACTTGGGAAATTCAAGAAATGGAAGCATGGGATGAAGATTATTTCAACATGGAAGTACAAGCATTTGTCGAAGTAAAAGAAAACAAAACGGGCAATTTTCATTTTGGATTAGTGAGAGGATATTTTCATTGGGACATGTATGATTTCGGATCTAGTAAAAGATTAGAATTTACCTGGGAAGGAAACGATGAAATGGATGAAGTATTTGGAGCAGGCTGGATCATATTGAAGTCTGAAAATAGTGTAGAAGGAGAATTTAGATTTCATAGTGGTGAGGACTCTACTTTTAGCGCAATAAAAAAGAAGTAACAAAATGGCGAAAGAATTTAAAACCAGAAAAGGTAGAACTTACTATATCAAGTCAAGAACTACCAAAAAAGGAAATACGACTTATTTTATGACTGCAAAATTAGATGAAGAATGTCTAAATAAATCGCCTGATGGCTATGAAGTATTTGAAAAATATGACACAGAAATATTTTATATCAGAAAGAAAAAAGAGCTTAAGTTTTCAAATGAAGACTTGACATTCATAAAGAAAGAACTGAAAAATAATTCATCTATTGATGCTTATGAATTAGATGTGAATGGAGGAGAAATAAAGATTTATACTGCTGAAAAAGGCAATGGTATGAGTAGTTTGAAAAGCCTTTTATCATTAGATAAACAAAAAATGGCCTTCTTGGGGAAAGCTTTATTGAGCTATGAAGAACGTTTGAAAATACAAGTCGAAGGGAAAGAATATATAGTGATGAGATATTGCTATAGAGGATCGGTTGATGATTGGATCGTTATTGATGAAGGTGATAATCTACAAGAGTTAGCAAAAAAAAATATAGTTCATTTAGGTAAAGAGTCCTATTTTGAACTTTATCCAATAAGATAGTTTATGAACAAAAAAATAGCCATCATAGGCATGTCAGGTCTCTTCCCAGGATCTTCCACAAACGATCAGTTTTGGAACAACCTCATGCAAGGAAAAGACTTGACGAGCATGGCAACGGAAGAAGACTTTGGGGCATCCCCAGATGATTTTTTCAAAGACGAGAAAGGGATAGTAGATAAGTGCTACTCGCTAAGAGGAGGGTATATTCGAGATTTTAAATTTGATCCTAAAGGATATGCGATGTCCGAAGAATTTTTGGCGGCGCAGGATAAATTATACCAATGGTCGATTTACGTGGCGAAGGAAGCCTTGGCGCATAGTGGGTATTTTGGAAAGAAAGAAACTCTAGAACGATGCGGGGTGGTGTT
>JALZWC010001044.1 GCA_023300255.1 Saprospiraceae bacterium
CTTAGTTAAATCTTCGTTTGAAGAACCAAGAATTATCGTTTAAGGTAAATCCTACAATCATTCGACCATAGGTTTCTTTTATATCTGTATTTGCTCCATTTTTTCCTATTTCAAAAGAAAGGTTCACAAAAGACACCTGCTGTCTTGCTAAACTTAATGGTAAACCAAATCCTATAGTAGCTCCTATTTGATTAATTTGCTCTCCGTCGATACTTCTAGGATCTCTACCATAAAAAGTACCTGCTCTATATCGTACTCGCTTTAAAAAGCTATTATAAGAGGCATAGTTTGGAATATATTCCCCACCAAATGATACTCTCCAACTATTTGATAGCTCTTCTGGATTAGCGTCATTTTCGTAATCACTCCAAGCAGAAAAGTCAAAATTAACACCAACCTGTAATTTATTATTTTGAGTATAAATTACTCCTGCTCCAAATGCTGCGGGTAAGGTAGCATTGCCCCTAATGTTAGAGGTACTTAGTATAGTATCTTGGGGAAAAATGTAAGTTCGATTAAAGCGTTCAAAAAACTGAGAAGTCTTCGTCTTAACTTCATGTCCTGAATGCCCCGTTACCCCAATTGTAACACTCTTCTGATATCTAGGATCTTCTGTCTTGATCAATATATCATATTGTGCACCTAAATTCCAAGTGAATCCTTTAATATTGATATTATCGTTAAAACGATTTTCATAGCTAGATGTCAACTCATTCAAACTAATCACTTGAGCATTTTCTAGGCGACCAAATAAATAGCCTATATTAATTCCTCCAGAAAATTGTTTGTACTTGACGCCGTTCGCCCATTGAAGTTGATAAGTGCCACCTGTTCCTTGTAAACGAGTAATTATTTGTCCTATATCTTCTGGATCACTAACCGTCTGCAAATCATACCCAATTAAAGAGTAAGGTTGAAGATTGAAACCCATTCCCCATTTTAAGGGTTTGATTTCTCTATCTAGCACTTGGTTCACTGGATTTAACATTGGAAATCCAATGGATAGATAACTTAGATTACCACTCCAGTTTTCATTAGAGTTATTGCCATCTTCCCAAGTTGATCTTTGTGCATATAAACCAATATCAAAAGCAGCAACTGTCAAATGCCCAAAAGAAGCTGGATTTTGAAAGTTCAAATGATAATAATCATGATAGGCATTAGTAAATCCAGTAGTTTGCAAAACAGCGAACCTTTGATCTAACAAGTCTCCTAATCCGAAACGGGAATATGGAGAATTGGTTTTAGGCTGTGCAAAAACAGTTGTGCTTATTAAAAGCGCAAAAAAAGTAAAAATTAGACTACGCGAGAAGCTCGACATTATGCTTTAATATTTTGTTTAGCCCAACCAGGACTAAATTAGGATTCGCAAATATCTTAGATTTCAAGCGGTTAGCAAAATATTCACCGTCTCCACCTGTTAAGATTGTGTTAATCACGTCATATTCCTGACTAAAATACTGAATCCAACCGTCCATTTCTAAAGTTGTACCCAAGGATCCTCCTGTTACTAAGGCAGATATAGTATCTTTTCCTATATCTGGTGACCGCTTTTTGTCTACTAATGGCAATTTAGCGGTAAAATGGTGCATCGCTTTCCAACGCATTTTCATGCCTGGCACTATATTGCCTCCTAAGAAATTACCTGCGGCATCGATTATATCATAAGTAATACAGGTCCCTGCATCAATCACTAAGGAACTTTCTCCTGGATATAGATGATACGCTCCTACAACTGCTGCTAATCGATCTTTCCCTAAAGTTTTAGGCGTTCGATACTTATTCTGTATAGGTAATGGCGTATTTGCCTCTAATCTAGTATAGAATCGAGTCTTTAGTATATTTTCAAATTTTGGATCTACTGTCTTTACAGTAGAGCAGATGATATTTTTCACCTTTTGGTTGTCTAGAAGCGCTACTAATGTATTTAAATCTGTTGATTCCCAATACATTTTCTTGCGAAGTCGCCCATTTTTGAAAAATCCAAATTTAGTTCGCGTATTTCCTATATCGATTGCTAGATTCAATGTAATTTTAAATTGGCCTTTAATCGTTGTTGGACAAATATCGTCTTATACAAAAAACGAAAAATTTGATCTTAATATGTCTTAATGAAAGATTAAGGGTTCGTTAAAGAAGTATTGTCTGGGTTTTTCTTGAAAAACAACTTATTGAGTGCTACCTTTTCAAATAGAGAAGTTGTGGCAAGTTTATCCAAACCACAAGAATAATTGACACTTCTTACCTATAAAACACGAAGAACATCAAGTATAACTCGCTTCGTGTCTTTGTGGCAATGTCAACCAACTAGATAAACTTGTCGAAGTTTTTAACAAAAAAAGAAAAAGTCGCTTCCTAATTTTCCTTTTATTGCCAATTGTTTAGCTATTTCGGTTTGCGCCTCCATATTAGCCACTGCGACAATATAATGAGGATTAATTAATTGGTCTAAATATTTTTCTTCCCGTAAGATATGACCATAAATATTATGGCCGATCTTATTGGGGTTATTACAAATCCAATGAAAATGGATCTTTTTTTCTGTTAGAAATTTCGCTATCCACTTTCCTTTTTTTCCGGCCCCCCATAGGACTAAAGGCCGATCCTTTTGGTAATCCAATTGCAGGAAGTAGTCCATTTTCATAGATAAAAAACGATTGTCTGCATAATTAGGATCATTTCTAGAGGTCCGCTCTGGATAATCTCGCCAATAGTGCAAGACTTTATTACTAGGAATAACAGTCAACCCATACTGATAAAAACGAAAAAACAAGTCGTAGTCTTCTGGATATTTGTTGGACCTAAAAGCACCACATGCCTCTAAATCTTCTCGATGAACCATCCAACAGGGAGATGGAATAGCACATTCTTTATATCGCTCTTGGTAATTGCTTCCCTTGCTTGTCAAACCGTTCAGCCAAGTTTCATAACGTTGATACCCCCCTCCGACTCCTTGCTTAGAGAAATATTGCACTTGTCCGATAGCTATATGCCGTTTCCCTTTTGCCAGTAAAGCTTGCTGTAGTAAAACGAGTTTATTAGAGTTCATACGATCATCTGAATCCATTCTTGTAATAAATGTTCCACTACTTTTACTATAAGCTAAGCGTAAGGCTGTTATGATACCTGTTTCCATATTATCGAATACTTTGATGCGTTGGTCGTGCTGAGCATAGTTTAGTAGAATATTTTTGCTATTATCTGTAGAATGATCGTTTATTGCTATTAATTCCCAATTGGGAATACTTTGGGCAAGTATACTATCCAAGCAGGCAGGCAGGTACTGCGCTGTATTTTTGACGGGCATTAGTATAGATAGTAAGAACATGGAATTACGGATTGATTTTGAAGACTAGTTAGATTTAATTGAGTGTAAAACAATTCTGGGGCAGCCAATTAACTCATCCGATCACTTCCAGTGGTCGGATGAGACGTCCAGCTTGATCCGACCACTGGAAGTGATCGGA
>JALZWC010001045.1 GCA_023300255.1 Saprospiraceae bacterium
GTTTTATGGTTGGTAAGGTTGCGATGCTATTTAAGATGAAGCTTACTATAAAAATGCGAATTAATGATAGGATGATATGAGCGATTTTGAATATGATTATCTAAGCTCTATGGCGAAGAGAAATGCGGTTTTACTATGCAAATCACCATCTCGGCGGGACTATCTGCGCCTGCTTGCCAAGACATATCAAGTCATAATTGTCTCTGAATCCATCGAAAATGAAGCAGAAAATTATGACCGTGATGGACCAAAACCGGACCAAATTGACGATACCCAAAATCCGATAAAAACCCCTGTTGACCTGCTTTTGGTCGACTTTAACTCCAATGTGGAGATTAATCAGCAAGAATTATCACGCGTTTCTAGCTACTTATTAGAGCATCAAATCGAAGCGGTCGTTTGGGCCAGTATGGATGATCTTGATGAAGTGTTCGCTAACTTGCCAGCCTCGCAATGTCATTTTCTAATCGACTCAAACCCGTTAGAGGCAATGCCCGCATTGACGGGCTTAACGGGGCGGGAAGTTATGAGCCATTTAAGCGACATAAGCCAAGATGAGAGCAATGAAAAAGAATATGCCGCTCTGCACCGTATTAGCGGGGAATTAGCATCGCTCGCTAAAAATTTAGCAGAGATTGCCGTAATAGATGATATGAATGTATCAGAAACAGAAAAAACAATCACACGGGATGACGCAGCTCAATCACAAGCCAATAAAGGCACCCAATATTCTGGGCCTAATGATTATATGAATCACAGCGTCTTTAAGGATAAGCCCGTATCTTTTAATCCGTTTCCCAATAAAGCATCTTCTGAACCATCAACTTTCATCGATAATGGTGATAAATACCCATCGCAAGGCGGCCCGATTAGCGCCGACATGGTGCGCAGCATCATAAAACAGCGCCGGATGCGCGATAATTTTTTTGAAAGCGCCTTATTCGCCGATCCTGCATGGGATATATTGCTAGATTTAATGGCCGCGCGATTATCGGGGCAAACCGTATCGGTATCCAGCCTATGTATCGCCGCCGCTGTGCCAGCGACCACGGCGTTGCGCTGGATTACGTCCATGACCAAAAATGGTATGTTAGAACGTAAGTCGGACCCAATGGATGCGCGGCGCGTATTTATGGATTTGTCCGATGAAACCTATGCAAAATTAGAAGCCTATTTAACCAAAGCATTGGGCAATAGTGCGCCGATCATTTAAACATTTTGGGTATATTTACCCAATCGTAATGGCTTTATTCTACTTAAAGCCAAGCCTATCATTCCTTCTTGATAGATTCCTTTGTTCAACCAATATTTTTCTGCTTGTCCTACATAGTAATCATGCGCTTGCTTGGCATTCGCAGATAATGGGGTATCTTGAAAAAAGGATCGCGTATATAAGTAATGAACCATTAGATTACCCAAATGGTCGTCCTTCATTTTCACGCCTTTACGCTTCTTTAATTCTTCATAAGCTTCTACTGCTCGCGCATCTATATATTGTATCGCATTAGCTAATACCTGATCTAGGTCGCTTTCTGCACTTGTATCAAAAGCATTTAATTGCTTCAAATGCCCCATTCCTTCTACTAAGTGTTGAGTAATGTACCAACTATCTTTGCTGCCTGGGAACCAAGAAAACCCACCATTACTTAACTGGCGTTCTTTGATTTTATTTAAAGCAGCTACTTGTTCGGCTGCCATTCGGGTGAGGTCAAATAACAAGCCGATATTTCTTTTTTGCTCTGCTTCACTTTGTGCGGCTAATACCCAAGGTGTTTCCGTTAATAGCGCAGATTTTAATTCCTCATTTTTGGAGAGATTACTCTTTAGTGCATCAGAATCTTTTCCTTTCCATTCTTCAAAAATAGCTTTGATAGTCGGATGCGCATTAGCTACAGAACTAGCTAATGTATTCGCATAAAAGCGGCTAAAGATTTGCTCCGTACAATCATAGGGATATTCCATTAAGTAGGGTAAGGCCTGTACCGCATACCAAGCAGGATTAGACGTAAATTCCAAACTATAAGAATGCGCTTGCAAAGAGCTAGAATTTTTCGCTGAAGCTAAACTTTCTAAGGTAAACTCCTTTGTTTCATTCGCTCTTAACGCTAGTGGCTTAGATTCTGTTACTAGCTGTCGATTAGTCAATACAGGAATCGCACTTTCTTCTCCATCCGAGTAGTTGCCCGCTTGACAAGTCACTCTGTGCGTAATGGCATTGACTTTACCTTTTGGCACTTTGATCGTCCAGCTTACAGGGACCGATTGTCCTGCTGGCACGGTGAAAGGAACCGTCTGTTCTACTACTCCTAATAAATCTGTAACAGGTTGCATCGTTACGGCATCCAATAGCTCGATTTGTGCAGAACCAGTTAAGGTTTTTTTAGACAAATTACTCACCTTAGCCGTATAAGCAATAACGTCTCCCTCTCTAAAAAATCTAGGAGGCGTCGGCGTAATCATTAATTCTTTTTGCGTAACTACTTCTTTTTGAGTAGTCGCAAATTTTAAATCTTTCGTATGTGCTAAACCTAAAAATTTCCATCGAGTCAAGGCTTCATTCATCGTAAATTTAATGATGATATTTCCTTCTGCATCTGTTTTCAAATTAGGTAAAAAGAAAACCGTTTCTTTTAGATTAGTCCTTATTGGTTGCTTTTTATTGGTCTGTTCGGCTGTTCCATCTGCATCCATTCCCATCCACTGACCCCCTGTATTACCTTTTCCTGAGCCGTTCGCTGACAAGCCTTCCGCTTCCTCTACTGCATCTGCTATTGCTCCTTGCACCATTGGGGCTGGTGCTGCTGACATACTCTCCACAGCCATATCTTGTGGCATCGCCTTAGAACGCATCGCCATTCTCTTATTACCTCTTCCCTGACTACCATAGCCTCTACCGCCGCCATAACCAGAAAAGCCAAACCAATCTAAACTAGGATAAATTCTGTGTTGGTTATTCCCATATTCAGGTTGCCAATTATTACTCCATACACGAGTAGTTTGAGCTTGAAAGCCTCTTGCTTGCCATGCATATCTAGGTTGTGCATCAATCGGATAAATATTTAACAACCAGTTATTTACACTAAACTGATCTAAGGAAGCATCATACATACCTGCTACCATTTCCGCTGCAATCTTTTCTTTTTTAGGACCAGATATTTTAATTCGCCATTCCTCTTCTTGTCCTGGTAATAGCTTATCTCGGAAGGTTGCATATTCAATGGTCAAATCTTTATTTGCCCAAGGAACCAAGATCGTTTTGGAGAATTTATACGGTCGATTATTTTTTGTGAAAGACAAATGATAATGAAAATTTCCTCTATCCGTTTCTACTACGGGAAATTCTATTTTTTCTAATCCTTTAATCTTTTCCCAATATCGCTTCACGATACTTCCTTGCTTTTCTATTTCTACTAGTACTTGTATCGGTGCTAATGCCGAACCGATAAAGACACTTGCTTTTTCTCCAGGTTCAAAAATGGTAGATGGATGTTGTAACCATTCCGTTTGATTCGTCGCGATCTCTTTTTTCTTAAGATCGTATATTTCAAAATATTTGATAATTTCTATAGCTGCTCCATCTTTATCTGCTGTATTTAAAGTTAAGCGATATTGACCTACGCCCATCTCTTTGGCAGGCAATACTAATCGCTTCTTTTGTTGGGTATTAAAAGAAATTTCTTCTACTTTTTTCAATACTTTCCAGTTCTCTTTTTTATCTTCTGCTTTATAAGCAATGTCTTTAAATTGCTTTTTAAAATCTGCTGCTGATAATAAATAAGTATCTGGCTGCTCCCACAATCTTTTCTTATAAGCGTCTTCTGGGATAGCTAAAGACTCAATGACAATCTTTCCTTTTGCGGGAGCGAATTCTCCTGCTAAATTTTTACTACTAATACTTAGTTCGGTCTCCTGTGAGATCTCCAATTTATCGGCTAAAGGCAGTTCCACAGACAAGGAAATATAACCTACAGAAATACGAGTATCTGTTGATTGAGTCTCCCCTGTTATATCTGTTACATCTGCGAACACCCGATAAGTAAATTCTGGCTTTTGTGTTGCGGGAATCGCTAAATCTGGTAAGGCCGCAAAAGAAATTTCAAAACTACCATCCGTATTAGTAGTGGTCACCCCATTCGTAATTTCTTGCTCTGGTTGTTGATAAGGATTGTATCTTCCCCACCAATAAGGTCTATATGGAAATCGTACTTGTCGGACTACTCGATAGCTAACTTTCGACCCATCAATACTATTCCCTGCAAAGGCCATTGCCTTTCCTTTAACGACTACGGTATCTTCTAATTTATAAGCCTCTTTGATTGGATCAAAAGTAACTTCAAACTTAGGTCGCTTATATTCTTCTATTCTAAAATAATGGTCACCTCCTACACTAGATCTTAAACTCATCTGTCCTAGTAAGCCTGTCTTAGGTGCTATAAAAGTACCCGTGATCGTTCCAAATTCATTCGTGGTCAATTCTTGTTTTCCTACCTCTTGCCTATTGACATCTAAAAAGCTAACCACTACCTTTTCATTCGCTTTAATCGCAGGCATTCCCTTCACTTCTTTTTGAATAACAATCCCTTTAAAATGAACCGTTTGGCCTGGTCGATAAATGGCTCGATCTAAAAAAAAATGCGTATGTACATTTGTAGGTCCTTGGTAATCTCTGCGGCGATAATTAGAAAAGGCATCTTCCAAATATAAGACATCCTCTCCTTGTATTAGCTTTACTTGAAAATGAACATTCTCTTTAATATCAGGCTGAATAAAGCCATCCTTATCACTCTTTTGAGTCCCTATTTTATTAAAAACATTCTTTCTTGATAAGGCATTATATTCTCTTGCATACAACTCTGCAATCACGCCCTCCATCGGTGCTCCTGTAGTCCGATCAACAACGACCAATTGGGCCTTTCCTTCATTACTAGACTTCGACCAAAACGCAATATTCGATACATGAAAAAAAGCATATCCTACCGCATGTCCTTTATCTGTATAGGCTTCACTATCCGATACCATTACCGCATAGGTACCTGTAGGTAATTCGCCTAAGTTTAATTCTGCCGTATGTTGGTGAAAATCTCCTTCTTGTGGTAGGTTGACCGTTTGAGTACTAAGTACTTCTTTGGCATTGAGCTTTTCTAATAACTTTTCTCCTTTTTCTCGACTTAAGGCTTGCTGCTCTTCATAGCCTAGACGAACAACTTTTATATAGGCCTTCTCTATATTTTTGAAACTAATCGCTGTTAATATTGGCTTATTCGGGATGTTGACTTGCTCTGTTTTTAAATCTAAGTATTTATTAGTAATGTTAGCAATTACATTTTGGCATTGCTTGGCACCATAGGACTTCGGAAATTTGGCAATCGCAGCTTCACATAAGTGGTACGCCTTGCTAAAATCTAACTTTCCTTTTTGCGAAGGGTTAGGTCGGTATTGTTGCCCCTTTCGTTGATAGACACTGGCTAATTGAAATACAATTTCTGTATAAACCTCTTCTTCTTTATGTGCTTCCGCTAATGCGCCCAATGCATTGATATACAAGGATTCTTTATTTCCTAGCACTGCATTATCATAAACAAACTTTAATCGTTTTAAATCCGCATCTACTAAAGCAGGTGTGTTTTTTGATTGAAGATGGGTCGATAATAAATCCTGTAAGACCACTAAAGTTTGATACTTTGCAGAAGTCTTGTCTTTTGCCTCAAAAGTAGTTACAACAAACTCCTTAGCTGGAGCAAATGCTTCGGCTTGATTAATATAAAATTTATAAGCAGGCTCTGTTAAATTATTTCGATCCTTTCTAAAATGATCCACTGCTCGGTGTGCTAATAAATCAAATAAAGTAGGTCGTAGTGGGGTCGCATTCGCCCCTTCTTGTGTAATCAACTTAAAATCTGTAATCGCTACTTTTTTGGTACTTGCATCTGCAATAGAGGCCAAGTATAATACCCGACTTTGTTCTATCAATTGCGGAATCGACCACGTCTGAATATCTGATAATTCAAAGTCTTTGACCTCTGTTCTATCCCTTAATTTCCATTGATTATTTCTTAAATACCGAGTTAATAATTCGGCTTGAATAGATTGCAAGATCGGTTTGGCAGGACTAGCTGCTTCGGCGATCTCTCCTTCCATACGCTGGATCGCCTTTACTAAGCCATCCTCTTCCATTTGGCTCTGAAACTTGCCTCGATACAATAAACTTTTGACCAATTGAGGAGCATTATTGTCCTTTTTGGCTCTAGCTACAATCGCTACTACTTGCTTTAGGGCAGACTCTGGCAATCCTTGTTGCTCCAAAGAATCTACAATTTCCCAAGCCTTATCATAATCACTAAGATCGACCTTAGACATATTTTGGTTCTGTTTTATAGTATAAAAACTCAACGAGGCAATAGCGCAAAGCACTACGAGGATTGGCAGCAGTTGTTTATTCATAGATGTAACATTATATGGTTTTCTGGATAACTCACCTAATCCTAACGTTGGGTTGGTAGCCCAAATTATCATTTTGTTGGCGAATTGCCATACTTCAAGGAGGAATTTCATGGATTTAGGTTTATTTTTTGTGGAAAGTGTTTGTTTTCTATAGCTTCTGTTAGGAAGCACCTTCTGGAAATAGGATGTGGATTGGAGGAGAATTACATAAGAAGAGCGGATATTAACGGATTCTTAACGATTGGGCTTTCTAACTGCTCCATGTTGAATTATACATCACTAGATGTAATTCAACCTGTCTTCGCTAAGCAGGCACAGAGCTATTTCGTTGGTTGACATTGCCACAAAGACACAAAGCGATTGTACTTAATGACGTGAGTTTTGGATAAGGCAAAGTGTAAGAATAAATTGGTCGTTTTAAGCTAGACATTTTTTCTTCTAAGGAATGCTAAAAAATTAAGCATA